>JAUWZT010000043.1 GCA_030615145.1 Promethearchaeota archaeon
TCTTTTAATTTTGTTTAGATAATTTGAATATTTATTTGTTTATGTTTTTTAAACCATTTTTAAAAATTAATATTTCTTCTTATAGAAATTAAATAAATATTACTATATATAGAATTTATAGCCCAATTTTTTATATATAAATATTAAATTAAACAACATCAATCTTTAACCATTTATCATTTTAATGCAACTGGACTAATCAATTATTATTAAAATTATGTAGGATTTTATCAAATTAATTATAAAATAGTTAAATTTTCATTGATAAAAATGTCAGAAGAAAAATATAAAAAAGCAGCAAATATAATTATAAAAGCAGGCACTCTCCCTTTCCCGGTTAACGATACATTGATTGAAATTTTAAAACTACTCCTTTCAGAGGAAGAATTAGAATTTATCAACGCTTTTAAGAGAAAAACATCTCAGACGATGGAACAGTTAACAAAGAGTAGTAAGCTGTCAGAAGCTCAAATTTTGTCGTTTATTAATCCTTTAGCTAAAAAAGGATTTATTTTTAATCAGCCGAGCTCAAAAGGTTTAATGGTCTATAGATTAATGCCGATAGTAATGGTTGGCGTTTTCGAATATATTTTTATGAAAAAAATCGAATTTTCTGAAACCGAAAAGAAAGTAGCAAAAATGTTTGAGGTCTATTTTGAGGAAGTAGCGGATTTTATTCAAGAAAATTACGATATGGCCTTACCCGTTTTTGAAAAAATGCTTCCGATAGATAGAACCGTACCGAATCTAAACAAAAGCGTTCAAGGAGCTGAAATAAACATCTCCATCAATGAAGCTATAGAAGTTCCTGAAGAAATTATTTTACCAATTCAAAAAATCGAGGAAATCATTGAGAAATATGATGTTATCGCAGTAGGGCATTGCTTTTGTAGGCACCACAGAGATCTACTAGAAAAACCATGTAAGCAAACAGACCTTAGAGAAAACTGCTTTACTTTCGGCAAATCGGCAAAATACGTGACTGAGCAAGGTTTTGCTCGTTTTATATCCAAAGAAGAAGCGCTAAAAATAATGAAAATGTCTGAGGAAGATGGACTAGTGCATAAAGCCTTTCATCCACATTCCGATATAAACAGAGACGAGACTAGCATATGCAATTGCTGTAACGATTGTTGTGGGACAATCGAATGGTGGAAAATGGGGCTAGCCGCTATGATTAATTCAACCAATTATTTAGCACAGGTAAACGAAGATTTATGCGTGGGATGCGGAACATGCGTAGAATATTGCTCTGTAGACGCCATTGAGTTGGACGATAATAACATCGCACGAGTTAAATCTGAATACTGCATTGGATGTGGAGTTTGCGCTCATTTTTGTCCAGAAGATGCAATCTCGCTTTTAGAAGGTATGAGGAAAGTCTTTGTACCTCCGCCTAGGTTGAGAAAATAAACTCTTATAACTTTAGCGCCAAAAACTTTTATTTTTATTATCCTTTAATTTTTTGCTTGAATATCTCTATTGTATTTGTAATTTCAGTTAATCTTATTGAAAAATCTTTTGGTTTCAATTTCTTTAAATCTTCAAAATTTTCAATGATTCCCTTAAATTCATCAATCCAAACTTTCAGAAGCAATTCGCTTTCTTTTCCTTGAATTAGTTTCCTTATAGCTTTGGTTATTGAGATATTAATTTTATCCATAAGTTTTTTTTCGTTTATCGTGTATGATATCTTCAAAACATCCTGTTGGGTTTTAATAGTTTCAACATCTTCTTTCATTTGAGTTTTAAGTATTAGTAGTTGATCGTTAAATTTATTAATCATATCCATGATTATTTCTTCTTGGGTTTTAATAGTTTGCTCCATCCTTTCTTGATTAAACGAGATATCCTTTTTTATTGCTGAAATCTCTTCTTTTGCAGATTGCTCCATCCTTTCTTGATTAAGCGAGATATCCTTTCTTATTGCTGAAATCTCTTCTTTTGCTGATTTTATAGAAGTCTCTAATTTATTCATTTGATCCGTTAACTTTTGAATAGTTTCAGAGTTTTTTTTTACCGAATCGATTTTATCTTGAACTTTATCAAATCGTTCTTCTAAATTTTTTACTTTTTTTGGCACATTTTTTAACGAATCGATTGCGTTGTTTAATTTTTTTGTTTGCTCAATTAAATTTTGAAAATCCTTAGGGGAAATCTCTTCTAGTATATCTTTTTTAGGAATTTTGACCACCTTTTATATCTTTTTCAGCTTTAGTTTTACTAACTTCTTCGATTGATTGTAGCTCTAATATTGAGTCTAGTTTTAATTCGAAATCTTTTGTAAAATTTGTTAGATCATCTAAGGTTTTATCGATATTAACGATAAGTGAATCAATTGGACTTTTTTTTAAATTATTAATAATATCTGAAATCATCGCTATGTTATTACCGAACGCACTAACAATATTTTCCTTAATTTCGTTAATATCGATGCCGCTTTCGTTTATTTTTTTAAGATTAATGATTTCTTTAAGAGTGACAATATCATTCTCAGAAGATTTTATAATTTTTTTTATAATTTTTGGAGTTATAATTCTATGAAGCTTACTTGGATCGATTTCTTCTAAATTAATAATTAATTTTTGCAATTCTTCCTCATTTTTCTTAATTAAGTCAAGAAATTGCTCATAAACTGTTTTAAATTGTAAGTCATTGCTTTCTTCTACTAATTTTTTCAAAAAATCTGATACGACCAAAGAAAATACCTCAGAAATATTATCTTGAGACTTCGCTGATACGAAAATAATAGGATAACCTTCGATTTGGTATTGGCGAATATTATTTAAGAGAATCTCAAATTCTTCTGGTTTTATCAAATCTGATTTGTTTCCTATTAAATAAGTGATACAATCAGGAGAAAAATTACCTAAATTTTTTAGATACGTTTTTTTAATTTCTTGTAACGTTTCTTTAGGGTTACTTAAGTCAAAAATCAAAAAAGCGGCGTCTAAATTACTGAAAAATACCGGATTCAACGGATTAAAACTTCGTTGACCCCCTATATCCCATATATTCAATCTAATATGAATATCTTTTAATTTATACTCCTTTCTTGCAATATTTGACCCTATGGTTGGTATGTACATCGAGGGAAAATCTTTACCTACAAAACTATTCACTACTGAGGTTTTACCAACTCCCCACAGCCCTACTATCGTGATTTTTATGTTTATCTCAGAGACAATCATAATTGCTCACTCGATAAAAAATATTTAATTTAACAATCTAATAGAATATAACAAGAGATTTATTTAAATATACTCTATCTAAAAATGCTCATTTATTATTTTTTACTGAAAACTTCTTAATAGCGTAAACAATTCGTTGAATAGCTGTAATATTAGTCCCAATGGCAAGAAAAATCATGGTCCACCAGATAGCGGTGGGAAACCAAATTTGCAGAATTGACCCTATTAAAATAATTGGCACTCTATCCGTTCTCTCCAATAATCCCACGCCGTATAAGTTTGGTACGCCTAAAGCTTCAATTTTAGCTCTTGTATAAGATGTCAAAAAAGCTCCTACAAGTGCTATAAACCCAATCCACATCTCGGTATAACCCCCAAGTATAATTCCAAAAAAAAGTAAAAAATCTCCAATTCGGTCTAATGTAGAATCTAAAAACGCCCCTAACATTGTTGGTCCTTGAAGTCGAGCAATTACCCCATCTAACTGATCAAATAATTCGACAAGAAATAAACAAATTATAATAAAAATTAAATTTTGGAAGATAAACCCAAAAAAAGCTAATAATGAGAAAAAAAGACCAAAAATTGTTATTACATTTGCCGGTATTTTGGTTAACTTTTTACCGAGAGGGATTAATAGTTTTTCTGAGAATTTCTTAACTCGTAATAACATATTGTTTTACACCAATGTAATTAAAGAGTTGTATTATTTTTTAAATAAAAGATTTATGATAATTTATAATTAATTAGTCCTTAAAATCATGAATAAAAAAATAAAAATAAAAAAAATTAGATTCCATAAATAGGATAAAACTTCTTCTCTAAATATTCTATGAAATAGTTTGGATTTAATTCTTCTCCTGAAATCTTCTTAATCAAGTCGTTTGCTTGGTAGATTTTACCATATTGGTGTACATTTTCTCGCAAATAAGTTAATAGGTTTGCAAAATTTCCTTTTTCGTATTCCTCTGGTAAAGTTGGATTTTTTTTAAGGATGTCATTATAAATCTGCGCTCCGTATAGGTTTCCCAAAAAATAGGTAGGAAAATAGCCTATCATTCCACCACTCCAATGTACGTCTTGCAACACACCATCGGCATCGCTTGGTGGAGTGACCCCTAAAAGTTCTTCCATTTTTTCGTTCCATAACTCGGGTAACTCACCAACCTGTACTTTACCTTCTATAATGTCTTTTTCCATTTCAAATCTGAGAATAACGTGCATACCGTAAGTAACTTCATCGGCTTCCACACGAATTAATGAAGGTTGCACCGTATTTATACTGCGATAAAAATCTTCCATTGATTTCCTTTTTAAATTTTTTGGAAACCTTTTTTCCAGTTTCGGATACCAGAATTTCCAAAACTCTTTACTTCGTCCAACCATGTTCTCCCACATGCGAGATTGAGATTCATGGATACCCATCGAACATCCATCTGCTAAAATAGTGTCGTGAATTTTATCCATAAACCCCATTTGATAAAGAGCGTGCCCACATTCGTGTATAGTTCCAAAAAGGCATGCTGGGAAGAAATCTTCATTAATTCGTGTAGTAATTCGCGTATCGGTCGATGATAAAGATGTAGTAAATGGATGTGCAGATTTATCTTGACGGCCATGTTCGAGATCAAAATTTATTTTTTTTAAAACTTCAATACTAAATTTCCACTGCTCATCTGGGTTCCATTTTTGCGTGAGAATTGAAAAATCAGGTTTATCACTTGAAGAGTCCAATTTTTTAATAATTTTATTGAGTTTTGGTTTTGATTTATTAAAAATATTTGCAATCCAATCGTATGTCGCACCTGGTTCGTAGAGATCAATTAAAGTTGAGTATGGATCGGGGTGCGTTTCTAATTTATTAGCGACTTCAATTTGTAGACCAATCATCTTTTCTAAAAGCGGTTGAAAAATTGAAAAGTCATCTTTTTTCCTCGCTTCCACCCATTTGCTATGACCAAGAGAAGCAGTTTTTGCAATTTCTTCCACTAATTCGGTTGGTAATTTAATTTCTAGCTCGTATGCTCTTTTGGCTTCGCGTAAAGTAGCAGCATCAATTAAATTCAAATCAGCTAGTTTCTCAGCTTTCTTTATTAACTTTCCAATTTTATCGGAAATTAATCTTTCGTGCACAATTTTACTCATGAGAGAATTTTGCATTGCTCTCCCCTCAAATGATCCGTGAGGTAAATTAACATGCTCATCCCACCCTAACAAAGCACGGATATAATTAAGACGAGTTATTTCGGTAAATTCTTTTTTAAGTTCTTCTATAGGATTCATCTTAGATAAGTTAGTTTAATATATTTTTTAAATCTGATATATACGACTTATATTGATGTAAACAAAAAAAAACTTCTTTTTTATCAAAAAAATAATTTTTTAAGAGTTCAGAATCTTATTAATTAAAGTTTTTAAATTAAGTGTAAAGATCTCATTTGCATTTAAAGAATTAGCTCAAAATTTAATAAATAAGACCTATAAAGAGTCGTGTTTCACAAATATTTCAGCTGCTAACTCGACATCCTCCATAGTAAGAGGTCTCGACATGCTTTTTTGCAACTCAGTGATCAATTGTAAGCATAACTTTAAGCTTAGCGAACTTCCTTTCTTTTCGATTATCTTTTGAAGCGTGTTTGATAATTCCTCACTAATCTTTCTCTCTTCAAGTATAGGTCGTTTTTCTTCAGGAATAACCAAGTTTATATCGAGCGTGATATCTTCTTTATCCAATTCAGCTTCTTCTGTCTCAAACGTAGAATCAGATTTTGAAAATAACATTAAATCCTCAGCTTTTTTCTTTATTTTTTGCGATGTTTGAGCTCTGTAAGTAGTTTTTGGTACTTCTGCTGAGGGTTGCGTTTTTACATCTGATTTTCTCGAAGGTAAAGGTTGTACTTTAATACTTTTAGAGAACTGAATTTTTCCAGGGATTTCAAATTTAATTTTCATTTCTGCTTTTTTTCTTAGTTCAGCTTGCTCGTCTACTCTTTTTTGTAAATCGTCTAAATTTTTCTTGAGCTTATTTATGTAAGTAAAATCTTGATAGTTGTTACATATTTTTATCAATTCTTTATATTTGGAAATAGCGAGTATTAAATTTCCCTCTCTTTCTAGGTTTTTAGTTTCATTAAACAATTCTGTAAAATAATGAGGTAATAGTTTTTTTAAACTCAGCATTTTAGAAATTAAGGATTTGATTTTTTCTTTAGTGTTCGCTTCGATTAAAGAGATTTCTTCAAAATGTGGAATATCTAATTCGTTCTTTATGTGTTTAATATCTTCGTCTTCAACTAAGTCGCGCTTATTTCCGAGAATCAGTAATTTTGAAAATTTACTTTCTTGCTTTTGCAAGTTTAGGAAGTGATCAATCACTCGTAAGTGGTAATTTGATAAATCAAATAGTAGGATGACCAAATCGGAGCCTTTTATAAATTTCGACCACAAAAGCGAGAAGTTATCTTTTAGCGCAAAATCCCAAATATCAAATTTTAGGTTATCAACCAAATACACAGAAGCTTTAGCAAAATTCATGATTACACGCTCATCATCGCTTTTCAACATGATATAAAGCAAAGTTTTTCCTGAATTAGTTGGACCTATTATTGTAATTTTTGAGTGTAATTCGTATTGCTGTTCTCTCAAAAAATCTACAAATTCCCGCTTAATATCACTTGAATTTTTTAAGTCTATCGGGTTTGGGAATAACTCTTTAAACTTTTTAGTCGTTTTCTCTATCGTTGGACCGATATAGTCAAGACTGTCAACCAAGTCGGTTATAAATAAAAATAATACATTCCCCTCTGATTTGTGAAATATTTGAAAATGTTCTGATACTGGCCGATGAAATATCTTACCTAGTATTGGCATATCGATGTAGGATTGAATAATCTTTATTACATTATTCAACTCATCTTCTGCTAAAGCTAATGCGTATGTATGATTATAAATGCACTCATTCTTATGAAAAATGTGAATTTGTCGAAGCATTTTCTTCCTCTTCCAGTCTTAATTTTTTTAAGGAAACCTTTTTATCAACCTTAATAATTATTAGATAACACTTCCTAATATAGTTTACATTAGATTCGATTAATTTTAATTTTTAGTATATTATTATTATTTATGAGGAGAATAAAGATATTTAGATTTTTTCAAAAAATTTAACTTTTTCTTATCATTTTATGTATTAATAGCAACTTCAATAATTTAAAATCTCATAATGCCTTTGGAACAAAATCACATTGAAAATTTTCTTAAGGATAATTCATATCCTAGATCTAAATCTGAGTTATTTAATCTTCTTAGAGAAAAAATTGAAGATTTATGTGAAATTTGTTCAAAAGATCGTATCCGAAATGTTCTCAACCCAATGTGTCATCATCGCTTTTTGCTTGCATTAAGAATCTTGAATGGGTTAGGAGTTGAAGACCAACCTGAATTCTGTTATGGTGTTCACAAGGATATAGTTTTTCGAGATTTTAGGAATAAAACGGTAATATACAAGCCAAACGATGCGTATTTGTATCTAATAGATTTTTTTGATGATTTCTTCCACGGGGATTATAGAAAGCTCACAAAATTCTTTGCCAAAAAAGACTTTAAAGAAGCTAATAAGATTTTTGACGATAGAATAAATAATAGAGATGAACATTTTCAATATCTATTAACCGATGATAATAACTTTATGGTATTCAAATACGAAGAGAAGATTCATGTTGCGTTTATTAAGAAGAACTACGCTCTCTGCAACGCTAATCGAGAAAATATTAATGATTTAGAACTCTTATTTGGATTATGCAAACTATTCGCACGAATTTATTTTCCAGAAGTAAAGTTAAAATTAATTCCAAACAACTGCGTAGAGATTAAAACTATTATTCCAAAAGAAACTCTCCTAAAAATTAGCACCACAGAACCTACAGATGAAGACTCTAAACGAGATAAATATATATGGAATGTTTTCCCTAGTGAGCTTGATACGTTAAGTCAATTTAGTAAAGAAATAAACATATATATAGATAAAAAGAAAAATTTGGTAATAAGATTACATATTGGTATAGAATCAGAGGGCATCCTCAATCAATCTAGACGCATTTTATTACGCTATCGAGATTTAAGATTAATATTTAATATTATTTTTCGTTTGTACAATGATTTCTATATACTACACATTTAATGTATAAAATTATATAGGTTAAAAAACAAAATAGTTATAAGTTGGTTAAAATGAGCGAAAAAGACCAAAACAATCCCGAAATTACCAAGATAAAAGATTTTGTGAAAGATGGTAGAATAGACGATGCAGTCAAAATTATTGCACTCTATCTTGGAGATTCAACTGAAGAAAATTATATAGAAAGACTTGAAGATATAATCGAAATGCTATTATCGCTCCATGGTGGGCAAACCGTCTTAAGGTTTCTAATAGAGCAATTAGTTATTGACGTCCCATCTTTATTAGAAAATCTCTCGAAGCGCGATTCTATCTTAAGATATAGCTTTCTTTTGCTCTTGAAGACTATGTGTGAGCAAGAATGTTCTATTTTTCTTCCCTATAGTGAAGATTTATTAAGTTCTGAAGATCCAAATGTTAGAGAAGCCATTTTACAGCTTATAATATTTATGGCAGGAGGAGAAAAAGATATCGTGGACGAAGTGTTGATTGAAAAGATCGCTAGTACCTTAACTGATGAGAAAGATTTTGTAGTTGAGAAAGCAGTTCAAGCGTTGCAAGTTATAGGTAGAAATAATCCTTCCTCAGTCACCAAGGTAATTACTCATTATGTTAAAGAAAATCCCGAGAACGAAGAATTAAAAAAGGTTGTAGATATTGTGCTAAAATCAATCGTTACAGTTGAGAAAATCGATGAACTAGTTGAAGAGAGTGAGAAAAAGGAAATTACAGATAAGGAATTAATAGAAAAAGAAGAGGCAGAAATTATCGATAAGGAACTCGAATTAAAAAAGAAAGAAATAGAAATCAAGAAAAAAAAGTTAGAATTGGAAGAGAAGGAAAAAGAAATAGAAAAGAAAATTATTCTAGAAAAAGAAAAAACACTAAAATTAAAAGAAGAAATTATTGAACAAGAGAGTAAAGAACAACTTGATATTGAAACAGATGAAATCCCCAAAAAAATAAAAAAGCAATTAAAGAAAGAAGAATCTGAAATTCTCGATAAAGAAATCCTTCTAAAAAAGAAAGATTTGGAAATTAAAAAGAAAAAACTAGAATTAGAATTTAAAGAACGCGAGATAGAAGAGTTGGCTATAATCGAGAAAGAGAAAACCTTGAAGCTTAAAGAAGAACTAATAGAAAAAGAAAGTGAATTGAATTTCGTAGAAATCGAATTACAGCAAAAGAAAATCGAAGAGAAAGAGAGGAAAATTTTAAAAGGCGAATTGGAAAGAGCGGAGGACTTTGAAAAAGAGCATGACGAAGGCTAAATTTTTTAAACATCTACTAATTTCTATTCTTCTTCTTCGTCCTCATCAACCGCATCAAAATTAATGCTTGAACTTGGTTTATTCTCGATTGGCGCTACATATAATCTTTTCACAATTGCTCTTATAGTTTCTATTTTTAAGCTATCAGGTGGTAAACCTTTTTGGATGTCCTTTGCGAGCTGGTAAGCAAGTTCTATATATTGTAAATCTTCGAGAAATTCTACGATTTGTATCTTATAATCGTTATCGACGATCCCAGATCCATATTCCAACATTTTCTCTTTCAAAAGAATATCAATTTTTTCAGTTCTCTCAATGTAGCGTATTTTTTTAACTAATTGGTTGAAGGAATTGAAAATATTGTAGAGTTCCGAACGGGGATAGTCGTCTATATTTTTTAAAATGTAAAATATAAAAAGTTCTGCTTTCTCATAACGTTTGATTTTTAAACTTATTTCTAACAGTTCGAGAAGTGCTTGTTCGTAAAGAAATTTACTTTCGATATTTGGAACGATTTTATCAAAAATCCAATCAATGAGGTTTGGTTGATTAAATCTTTCAGCAACATCAATTAGGAGCTTAATTACAGCAAAATAAAGCTTAGCATTTTCTGTTTTGGTGGCTGTTAGAAACGAAACTAACGCATATTTGATTCTTCCCATAGCATCTTCCAAGTTAATAGGAGTTTCGGCGAATTTATAAAATGCAGATTCTAAGATGGGTTGGATTTTGTCTTGATTTTTAAAATCGTAAACAAAATATTCGCCCCAATTTGGACCAACTTTTTCAACTCCTTTTTTCTCTACTTTTTTAACTTGAACCAGTTTGGGAGTTCTCGGTTTACGCTCTTTAACTTTTTCTAACTGAACTTTTGCTTCTTCTTCAGATAAAAATTCAAGAACAATTTTGTTTTTCTCATTTGGAACAATGATTTTAAAGAAAGTTTCTTCATCTTCGTTAAATAGAGCTTCCCTTAATTCTTTTGGAAATGTTATACCTGTTTTAGTTTTTTTTATAATGTCCTCAAAAAAAAAATCGTTGTTAGGTTTCTTCTCTTCTTGTGTCATATTTATTCTTAGGCAATATAATTTTTTTAATTATATGTTGTAATACTGATTAAATTTGTTAAATGTTTGTATACAAAAAATGTAGATGAGAGCTAAATTAGTTTCAAACGGTTTTACCCTGTTGTATTTACGAGTTCTACGCCTCTAACATCGTAATTTTTATCTATGAAACAAAGAATCGCATGTCCTTTATGGGTATAGACAAGAGGTACCGGATATGATTCAGAGTTCTCAATAAAGCTTCTTTTAACTGTAATAGGGAGTACTGTATTACATACCATGCATGGTACAATAATTTCATTGACCAAATCGAATGAATTAAAGCTTTTAATTATTTTATTAATTTCTTCTTTAAATGGATTGAACACTGTCGTAGAAAAATTCCCATATTTAATGTAGGAATCGATATCATATGTCTCGTTAAAAACTTTTGAAACTTGTTCTATTAAGGCTTCTAACAATTGAAATTGAATCTCTGTATTAGAACCCGTCGTATATATTAAATTTTTTAACCGTATATGGACAATTTTCATATTTCCTCTAGACATATGAAAGAAAATATTACTTACAGGATTCTGTTTAACAACATTTAAGTCTAAGATATAACTTTTTAACGATCTTGGAGGTTTCCACTCAAATATAGTAAATTCATCTGTACTGATGTTTACGAACTCGAGATTTTGCAATATTTTCGTATAGTCTACCATTAAAACCAACTATTTTTCTTTTATTTTAATACTATTTACTATTTTTTCGATAGAAATTAACTCGATTTGATTAAATAATTATTATTTATATTATAAACCATACCTTATTATATTGATTTAAAGTATTTGTATATTACAAGTAGAGAATGTTATAGAAGAAATTAAAAAAACTCTTTTTTTTTTATTAATCTTTATTATATTTTTTGTAATACATTACAATATTACATTAGTTATAAAAAAAGTTGATTTTTTAAAGTATGAGCTTTGCTAATATTAATGGCTTGAAATTATCATACCGTATTTACGGAGCTGGTTTTCCTGTAATCTTTATACATGGTTATGGCGCAAAAAAAGAAATATGGAAACCTCAAGTAGTAGATATTAGTAAAAAATTCCAAACTATTACATTTGATCTTCGAGGAACTGGAGAATCTGACCGCCCTAATATTCCATATACTATGAAAATGCTAGCTGAAGATGTGAAGGGCTTAATGGACTTTATTGGTGTTGAAAAAGTTCATTTAATAGGTCGCTCCTTTGGTGGAATGATTGCTCAACACTTTGTGCTACAATACCCCGAAAAAGTCGAAAAATTAGTGTTGATCGCTACTAATTTCGGACGAACTGACCCCGATTGGGTCGAGATTCCTAAAAAAGGGCGCCTTGAAGAGATTGAGATGATTAAACACAATCCACTAAAAGCTTTTAAGCAAAAATCGCGTTGGGTTTTCCACATAAAGTTCAGAAAAGAAATGGAAGCTAATCCAGGCAAAAGATTTTTTGACATTTTTTCTATGGAAGATTTAGTTCGGGAAAGTACAATTAATCCATCAAGGCCTCAAGATATAATTAATCAAGCTGAAGCTATGAAAACACATTATACTCTAGAAAGATTACATGAAATTAAAAATGAAACGCTTCTGATAGCAGCGTCCCATGATCGGCAAACTCCCGTTTCAGTCATGGCTGAAATGCATAAAAGAATCCCTAACAGCGAATTAAGAGTTATAAATGAAGCAGGTCATTTTATGACGCTTTCAAGAGCGTCGGAAGTTAACGATATAATTCTAAACTTTTTAAAAAATTAATATTTCTTAATTATTCTAATTATTTTTAAAGATTTTTCTTCCACGTTAAACAAATAGATTTTTATATCCTTAGAATAAAAATGTTTATTATACAATTCTACTAATATTAAATTTGTGTTTAAAATGAAGGATTATTCTGATTGGGAACCGATTTACGATTATGAAAATGAATCTCCGTATCTTGAAAGTCACGATCGTCCATGGTTACAATTTAGGGAGCCAACTATCCCAAAGTCGATCAAATTTGACCCTATACCGGTTCACGAATTTATTAAATTAGCAGCTAAAAAATTTCCTAATAATGTATGTGTTTATCACAAAGCAACTGATAAAAAATACACATATCGCGAATTAAATTATATTTCTGACAGATTAGCGAACGCTTTGGTACAATTAGGTGTCAAGAAGGGAGATCAAGTTGGGATTATGACAGGAAATTGTCCTGAATTTTTATTTTGCGTCCTGGGTATAATGGAAACGGGAGCTATAGTAGTTCCAATCAATCCATTACTTAAAGAAAGCGACGTAGCTCACATTATTAAAGAATCTGGAAATATGAATACGGTATTTGTACATAAAGCGAACTTTAGAACGATAAAAAAAGTTCACAAGAAAATAAAATTAGAAAATATAATATTACTACAAGCTGAAGCAGCTAAAGAAGGTACTATAACTTTTGAGGAATTTATAGAAGATGTAGCCCCAATCCAACCAGATATAGAAATTGATCCTTCAAACGATCTAGCAGCTTTATTGTTTACTGGGGGTACTACTGGATTACCAAAAGGGGTAATGTTAACTCATACTAATTTTGTTTCTTGCGCACTTTCAACTCTGTTAATGGCAGGAGAAACTGAAGAAAATGAAAGCGCTTTTGGTAAAACTGTTAATTTGTCAGTTATACCTTTATGTCATTCTTTTGGTTTTCTAGTTTTGATAGCTGCTTCTTTTGGAGCGGCTATGCTTGTAATGTTTCCCTCTTTCAACGCCTCTGTAATTCTAGAAGCAATTGAATATTATCGAGTTACTAATTATATTGGCGTTCCTATTATGTTTCAAATGTTAATTAACTCCCCTGATTTTACAGAGCGAGATCTTTCCAGCCTCGAAGAAGCAAACTCTGGTTCGGCGGCATTGGCCCCTGAGTTGGCTAAAAAATGGGAAAAAATTGTTGGTATTAAAGTAGGTCAAGGTTTTGGCTTAACTGAAACATCACCAATTACGCATTTGGCAGCTAAGTGGATGCCTGAAATTCGATCAGAGAGCATAGGCGTACCCATCATTGATACAGATTCTAAAATTGTTAATCCCGAAACCTTAGAAGAACTTAAACCGAACGAGATTGGAGAATTATTAATAAAAGGACCTCAAGTAATGAAGGGATACTGGAAAAGCCCCGAGGAAACGAATAAAACTATAATAGATGGCTGGTTAAAGACAGGAGACCTCGCAAGAATGGATGAACAAGGATATTTCTATATTGAAGGTCGTACTAAAGATATAATTAAATATAAAGGATACAAAGTAATGCCTCGAGAAGTCGAAGAAAAATTATACGAACACCCAGCTATTTTAGAAGCTGGCGTTGTATCCGCTCCTGATCCAAACATCGGCGAAACAATTAAAGCTTATGTGGTGTTAAAACCAGAATACAAAGATGGAAAAGTTACTGAACGCGAAATATTTGAATGGGCCAAAGAACGGTTAGCTGGATATAAGTATCCTCGTAAAATTGAGTTTATAAATGTTTTACCAAGAACTACTGTAGGAAAAATATTTAGAAGAAAATTGAGAGAAAGAGCGTTCAAAGAAAGTTAAGATAAAAGAAATATTTTAAATCATTAATTAAACTTTTTTTAACTTAAATTCGTCAATAATTTATGTTTTAAATATAATGTTAGCATCATTTGATTTAATAACTTAAAGTAAATTATTAGGCGAAAAAAATGAATAAAGAAGATATTTGTTTTATGTCCGCTTGCGATATGGCTGATGCGATAAGAAACCAAGAATTAACATCTGAAGAAATAACTGAAACGATTATTGAAAGAATTGAGAAAATAAATCCAATTATTAACGCGTATTGTACTCCTACATTTGATTTAGCAAGAGAAATGGCCAAAGCTGCAGATAAACGGGTTAAAAAGGGTGAGAGAATCGGACTATTAAATGGAATTCCTACATCAATAAAAGATTTAAATGAAACGGGGGGAATACGAACCACCTTTGGTTGTATTATATTTGAAAATAATATCCCTGATAAAGATGAACTTGTTGTAAGGAAGCTTAAGGATGCTGGAATAGTACTTCTTGGTAAAACTAATACCCCAGAATTTGGGCATAAAGCAGTAACTGATAATAGTATATTTGGAGAAACAAAAAATCCATGGATTCGAAATCGAACTCCTGGAGGGTCTAGCGGGGGTGCTGCTGCTGCAGTTGCATCCGGTATGGGCCCGTTAGCACAAGGATCTGATGGCGGTGGTTCAATTAGAATTCCAAGTTGTCTATGTGGTGTTTATGGGATAAAACCTAGTTTTGGTAGAGTACCAAGCTTATGTGATAAGGTGAGTTATCATAGGTTAGCACAGAATGGTCCTATTGTTCGGCATGTTGAAGACGCTGCTTTAATGTTGGACATCATGGCTGGTTCTAACGATGTAGATAAATATACATTGTCTAATCCTGAATTAAGATATATAGACGCTCTTAAGGAAATTCCTAAAAATATTAAAATAGGTTTTTCTTTAGATTTAGGCTATGTGAAGGCTTTAAATTCAGAGATAAAAAACTCTATAGTAGATTCAGTGTATAAATTCGAGAAACTAGATTGGTCAGTAAAAGAAGTAAAAATCAAACTAAAGCAAGCTTATAGGTCTTTTGCAACCATACTTCTTGCGGGTTTAGCATACGATTACAGGAAATATTTAAAAAAATGGAAGGAAAGAATGACTCCAACATTTGTAAAACTGATTGAAAGTGGGCTAAATTTTACTGGTATGGATTTAATGCACGCAGAATTACAAAACATAAAGTTTTACAACCAATTCACAGAATTCTTTGAAAATTTTGATATCTTAATAACTCCAACGACAGCAGTAACTGCGTTTGAACTTGGGAAGGCGTATCCGGATAAAATAGAGGGTAAAGCGGTCTCTCCTGTTGGTTGGATGCCTTTTACATATCCTTTTAATTTAACAGGACATCCTGCGGCTTCTATTCCATGCGGATGGTCAAATGAGGGATTACCAATAGGTATGCAAATTATAGGACCTAGAGCAAACGATAAATTAGTTTTACAAGTATCAAAAGCTTTTGAAGAAATCGCACCTTGGCAAGATAACAGGCCTAACTTTGATTAATTTAGTTTATTTAATTTATTTCTCTTTTTTATTTTCATTTTAAACAAAATTTTTTACTATTAATTAATTTGCTAATCATGACTTAACTCAACAAAAGCGATAATAATATGAATAAGAAACTTTTAAAAAAGGATATATCCACTTTCCAAGAAACTCAAGTAGCAGAAGAATACCGCAACTTAAACTTTTCGATTGTTCTAATTCAACCGGAACACGCTGCTAATATCGGATCAATAGCACGAGTAATGAAAAATTTTAATTTTAAAAGTTTAGTAATTTTTGACCCGATCGATAAAGTTGAAAATATTAAAAGCTATAAAACTCAAGGGTACGCCATGCACGGTAAAGATGTCTTGTTTAACTCTGAAATTTTAACTATCAAAGAAAAAAAAGATTATTTATCAAAATATAAAGAATTTATGGAGCGGTTTGATTTAGTAATCGCTACTACGGCAAAAGGAAAACATTTTAGAAACATTAGGAGGCTATCTACCTTTCCAGACGATTTGACACTACCGATCTCCGAGAAGCTGTTAAAAATTGCTTTAGTTTTTGGAAAGGAATCGCATGGACTAACGAATGAAGAGATTGAAGTTGCTGACATCTTGTTGAGGGTTCCTACTAGCAATTCTTATCCTACTTTAAACCTTTCTCATGCGTGTGGTATTATTTTATACGAGATTTTCAAAAAAATTAATATTATTAATATTGGTCGAGGAGGAAAAACCGTTTTATTGGCGAATAAGAACGAGAAGCAGGTGCTTTATGATATTATCAATAATTTAATTACGAAACTGAAAATTCGTACACATAAAAAAGAGAACATTTTCTTCGCATTTAAAAATGTGTTTGAAAGAGTATTTGTATCTAGGAAAGAGATAAGCCTTATCTTAAGTGTATTCTCAAAATTAGACTCGTTAATAAAAAAGAGAAAAATATATAAAAATTAAAATTCCTATAACGCCTTATAGTGTCTCGGCCTTTTGTTATAAGTTACAATTATTTTTTCGGGCATTTCATTCACAATTCTTCTAATAACTTTAGCGAGAGCATTATGGGTTTCATAACCCATAGCACTTGCCCATTCACTGGCTGTAGAATTGCCTAATTCCTTCAATTTATCCAAACACATTTGTTCATATGTCCTGGGAA
>JAUWZT010000121.1 GCA_030615145.1 Promethearchaeota archaeon
GTAGTTATTAAAGGTATTGAAGGATTTTTAATTGGATTAATTGCCAATCCAAAAAACTGTGAAGGGAGAGTTTCTTATCATGATATAATTGCCGTTTTAATTGGTGGAGTTCTAATTCCTTTAGGCTATTTCATTTATGAAGCATTTATACTTGGATTCGGAGTTATTGTAGCTTTAGTTGAGATGCCTGGTAACTTTTTTCAATTTATATTTGCTGCTATAGGTTCAATTTTATTAGTTACAGCTTCAAGAAATAATATAATCAATGCTTTACCACAAGTTTTTGATAAAATATTTATTTCAATAGAACCAAGAAACTATGAACAAGCAAAATCTTAAAGTAGTGTAATTAAAACATCTAAAGCATCTAAAACCTTTATACCATTATCAGTGATAAAATATAACACAATTTTCCCTTCTTTTTTTCTAAATATTAAATTTTTTGATTCTAATTCCTTCAAATGCTGATAAACTGCAGCACGTTTTATAGAACCGATAATTTCTCTTATTTTAGTTCCATCTATTCCATTATTTTTAGATAAAGAAATTTGAGACAGAATTTTCAATTTAGTGCTCAATATCTTTCCTGTTCCCGCAGTTTTAGTTCTTGATGAAATTGCTTCGAGCACATATGGTGCTTTTAATCCGCTACCTGTTATAAGGCAGATGATTTTATCATCATTATTAAAAATCCCTTGTTGTTCTAAAGTATAAACTGCTGATAAAGTTAATGCTGATGCAGGTTCTGCAAGAATTCCCTCATTTCTAATTAATTCATCAATTGAACTTAAGATTAAATTCTCAGGAATGGCAATAGCTGTTCCTTTGCTTTTTTTAATATATTTTAGTGCTAAATTTTCAAATATTGGATCCCTAACTAAAACTCCTAAAGCCAAAGATTTTATTTTTTCTTTATTTCCCTTTTTATTTTGGCTCTTTTCATAAAAGTTATCAACAATTGGTGCGGAAGCTTGGGACTGGACTCCAATTAATTTTGGAAATTTATTGATGATATCTGCTTCTTTGAGTTCAGAAAAACCTTTCCATATACTTACTAATAACTCACCGCTCCCCATTGGGACGATAACCCAATCCGGAACTCCTTTTTGTTGATATATTTCAAACGATATTGTCTTTTGAGCTTCTATTGTTAGGGGATTATATTCAGGAGTACATTGGTAATATAAGTTATATTGTGGATCTAACGAAAATTTCAAAGTATCATCAACAGTTTCACCCTTTATAATTAATTCAGAATTATAGGTGATTATTTGAGCTCGCTTACCAATGTCAATTTCTTTCGGAATTATGTTAACACATTTTAATCCTTCAAGTGAAGCATAAGCAGCAATAGAAGCGCCTTGGTTTCCATTTGAAGCACAAACAACCTTTTTGTAATCCCAACTTCGAGCATGAGATATTAATAATGCACCAACGCGATCTTTAAATGAGTTTGTATAAGGATTTTGTGTTTCATTTTTAAAACTCAAGTTTTTCAAACCTAAAATCTGACCAATTTTTTCAGAATCTTTACATGGCGTTCCACCCTCTCCCAAAGTTACAAGAAATTTTTTATCAATTTTTGGTAAGGCGAAATAAAAATCCCAAAAATTATGAATTTGTTTAATTTTAAGAAAAGAGTTCTTGTAGTTACTAATATTTGATTTAACCCAAAGTAAACCATTACAATCTGGACATCTGTATTCTATCGAATCAAGATTATATTCCTTTTTACAATCAGTACAAATTAATGGAAGTGGTTCGCGAATAATAAATTACCCTTAAGGATATATGAAGATTCCAAAATGATGGCTATATAAGTAATAAATGTTAATATGAGTTATTATATTTTATTCTAATACAAGTTGTATCTTAAAATTATAAAAACTCCAACTAATCCACAAATAACGCCTAATATTAGTAGGAGTTTCCTACTCCTCTTTCACAAAACTTACGATCGATCGTAGATAAAGTTTATATTCAAGAAATCATCATTTTAATAATTAATTTGGAATTATTTGGTGAATAGAAATTGATCTGGATCATAATTTTATTTAGCGTTTTAAGTAGTCTTGGAGCAATTTCAGCTGCCGCTCTTTTTGTATTATTAGCTGAAAAATTTCAGAAATCATTAATTTCAATGTTGATCTCTTTTGCAACTGGCACTCTTCTCACAGCTGCATTGTTTGGGTTAATTCCGGAGGCAATAGAGAGCGCTGGTGGGGAATCCCATACTGTAATGCTCTTCGTTTTAGGCGGAATTCTTTCGTTCTTTTTTCTTGAAAAAATTATTATCTGGCGAAATTGTGCTGACGAGGATTGCGATGTTCACTCAGCAGCGGGACCTATTGTACTGATAGGGGACGCGTTACATAACTTTATTGATGGAATTGTCATTGCAGCGGCTTTCCTTACAAGCTTTTCCGTAGGTATAGCTGTAGGTCTTGCAATAATTGCCCATGAAGTTCCTCAAGAGACAGGAGATTTTGGGATACTTTTGCACGGGGGGTTTTCTAAAAAGAAAGCATTCATCTATAACGCTCTATCAAGTGCGACGACCATTCCTGCAGCCATTATCAGTTATTTCCTTTTAGGAGAAATCTCGTTTATCATACCATTCGCCCTTGCAATTTCAGCAGCAAGCTTTTTATACATAGCTTTATCAGATTTAGCACCAGAGTTACATCAAAAGTGGGGATTTAAACACACATTAAAACAATTAATCCTAATCCTGGCTGGAGTGACAATGATGATTTTAATCATGGCTACTATGAACCATAATCATTAACATATTGAAATAATAGAGAAAATTCTAAAATGCAAGATTTAGATTTTATTGTTGTTAAACTTTTATATCGACAGAGTACTCCCTTAAAAATCGGAAAGATAGCAAAAGAACTTAGAGTTCCTCATTCTACTTTGGGGAGTTGCATCACAAGATTGAAAAGAAAGGAAATCGTTAATTACGAAGCTTATCACGAAGTAGAGTTGACCTCTAAAGGAAGAGATTTGGCAATAGAATTAATTAGGCACGCAAGACTCATAGAAACGCTATTACATTACGAATTAGGGGTAAAATCAGAACTTGCACATAGAGAAAGCGAAAAGTTAAATCTACTTTTCTCGTGTGAAACTATAAATAAAATTTGTAAGAAGTATGGACATCCCAAAAAGTGCCCTTGCGGTGAAGAGATCTTAAGTTCAAGTCGCTGTATATGTGAAACTGAGATGAAAAATAAAGGTTAAAAAGCTGAATTATTTTATTATTTCGTTTGAGGCGTAAGCGGTTAATATTTGGCCAAAAAATAAGTGATGCGAGGCCATACTTCCAGATTTACACGAATGAACAATTTTGCACTCGTAGGTTAATATGCAATCCTTAAGAGTAGGAACTTTTGTTCGTTTCCCTTCGATTGTTTCTAATCCTGTTTCCTTAAATTTATCAATATCCCTCCCTGATAATGAACCGGTAATGTTTATTGTATCGGCTATTTTAGATGAAGGGATGTTAATCGTAAATTCTTGCACGCCTTCAGTTAGCAACTTGAAAGTATAACGAGAAGGTGATACTGCTATTGTTATCACGGGGAGCATCCAGAGTTCTCCAATTGTCTTCCATAGGAGTGCCATTACATTTATTTTTCCGTTGGTATCCATAGAAACTACATGTGCGGCCCGAGACATAAAAAATTCCATAAATTCATATGATCCAATTTCTTTCCTATTGTCGGTCATTACATTCAGATTTTAATATAATTAAAGTAAATATATAAGGTTTAAGGCTTAAAGGGGCTATCATGAATAACTTTATCTATTGCATCTAAGCATACTTCCTCCCAATTATCATCGGGATCAACATTTTTGCAACAATCAGGACACCAATCGGCAGAATAGCCATCGTCAAAATCTTCAGCCTCCAAATCACCATTTAGAGTTGCTCCGCAGTAGAAGCATGTACCATCGTCATACCTATCTAAAACTTCATTAATTAGCTCAATTTTTTTCCTTGATTTCATTTTAACACCAATTTTTAATAAATCTTTATTATATTATGGAATGATGTCTTAAAAAAAAGTTTGGTAAAATAAAAAAAATTTCTTTTATTAAAACTTTTTAAAATTTTTATTAGCAATCCAATTTTATTCTATTTATATAAAAGATAATTAGGAACTTGAAAATGAATCCAGAGAGTATATGTTTAGGCGAATTGCTTGTTGAAATTATGAGAACGGAAAATAATGTCCCTCATGGTATAGAAGGGGGTTTATATAAGGGCCCCTTTCCGAGCGGCGCTCCGGCAATCTTCATAGATTCAGCAGCGCGTATGTCAAAACCTTTTAATTTTTCAACAGGTTTTATTGGGGTTATCGGAAACGACGATTTTGGGGAATGTATTATTAAGAAATTAAAAATTGATGGTGTAGATACTTCCAAAATAAGAGTCAATAAAGAAAGAACGACTGGAATTGCTTTTAACCAATACAATTCCGATGGTTCCCGCAAGTTTATTTTTGCTCCGGGAGCAGCAGGGCAGGTGACTCCAGAAGATATTGAAAAAGAATACTTTTCTAACATCAAAACTCTTCACATTATGGGTAGCGCACTTTCAATTAGCGACACTTCCCGAAAATCTTGTTATAAGGCGATCGACATTGCTAAATTACTTAATCCACAGGTAATTATTTCGTTCGATCCAAATTTGAGACCTGAGATGTTAGATATTAAAACAATTATAAAAATATCGAAACCAGTGTTAGAAAAGACAACTATTTTATTCCCAAGTGGCGAAGAAGCAGAAATGTTAGCTGGTGTAAGAGGAGAGAAAAAAGCGTGTAGGAAATTACTGGAAATGGGTCCCAAATTAGTTGTTTTAAAAAAAGGAAAAGAAGGGTGCCAAATATTTTCTTCGGGGATAGTTGATGGAATAAACATCCCAGGGTTTAGCGTAAAAGAAATAGACCCCACTGGGGCAGGTGATTCGTTTGGAGGCGCATTTATTGTTGGATATTTAGCAGGATGGGATTTAAAAAGAATTGGACTGTTTGCAAATGCAGTTGGAGCTCTTAAAGTAAAATTTTTCGGACCTATGCCAAATACATCGTACGAAGAAGTAATAGAATTAATAGAAGGTTAATTAAAAAAAAAAAAATCACTTCACTTTAAATGTAATGAAAAGACTTTAGCTCTAACCAAATTATTATTTTTAATAATATAATATCTAAAACCTGGTGGCTTAAATTTGAACTTTGCTGAAAGCGGGCCGAGTGCTTGGGTTTGAAATACAAAGGGTTTATTTACGTCAAACCAAGCCTTTAATTCAAAAGGATCTTTAATTTCTTTAAATTTATCTCGATACCGGGAAGTGTAAACTTCGCAAGGAACTTCTATGTAAATCGGGAAAAACAGAAAACCAAAATTTATTCGCTCGGTTTCTTTTGCTTCTTTTAACCGATACTCTTTTAAAGTATGTGTGTGGCCGCACATAACGAAATCTACTTTCCTCCTAATTATCTTATCTGATCCCGTAAAAATTCTTAGTAATGTTGACCAGTTGTACATTATCGTTTGGTATTTTAAGTTTAGGATTTTGTCTAGTCTTCCCGTTCCGTCGTACCTTCTTAAATTGTCCTCGTAGAAATCTGACCACTCCAAACGGCGATTCCGTATGTTTAATTTCTTTTTATATTTTCTCCTCTTGTATCGACTAAGGTTTGGGGAAACTGGAGGTGTATGCATGACAACGATAATTTTCTCATTATGAGCCAATCTTATATATGCACGTAATAAGTCAACTTGATATTCTTTAATTCCCTTTGTACTAGGCCCGCCTTTAAGAAGGTCGTGCGCGTCAGCTATAGAGTCCTGACCTGTGTCAAGAAATATGAAATTATATTGATCTCCTATTTTAAGCTTAAAATTAAGATTAGGGTTTATATACCTAAAATAATCTTTTAAAAATTTATCATTAGCTCGAAGGACAGTAAAGTAATTAAAAAATTTGATGTCGTAATATCCTTTCACATCTGAATGAGTCAAACCAAATATTTTATGAATCTGGCCAAATTTGATGCCGTAGTGGTTTTTACGATAGTCGTGATTTCCAATAGTGGTAAAAATCGGAATCATAATTTCTTGTTTATTAACGAACTCCTCATCGTTTCCTAAATAGGGAGGTTCTTTTAAACCCTTATTCAATCCAAGTAATATATCGATAAAAACATGAAAATTATTCTTGTAATGATAATTTCCTCTCGCGATATTAAGATAATCTATTATATCACCCGTCATTAGAACGAAATCTAAATTCTTTTGCGAAACTTTATCATTGGCAAAATTGATTAATTTTCTCAGATTATAATTAAAGTTATATTTTGCTGTTCTTAATTCCTCGTATCTATCATCTTGGAATTCTTCCTTGAGTTCAAAATCTCGCGTTAAGATAAATTTGTTTATTTTTGATATTTTTTTTTCGTTCCCACCACAATTTTTTACTTTAGCTTTTACATTTTGTTTTAGATAATTGAAAATAAAGTCATTTCTCCTAGCAATATGAAAATCTGTTGCGTGAATAAAGCTAAAATCATTCCAATCTTTATCGTAAATAGCGATACTATGGTAATTAACTTTGTTTTCGCTCAAGTTTGGGACATCATGAACGATATCAAACAATAAACAATCTCTTTTAGAGGCTTTTAACAAATTTTCAATAGTTTTAATATCTTGTATTCGGAACCTTACTCTGTAAAGTTCACTTCTTTTTCCAAAAACATCGTCAAATTGAAAGACACAATTATTAATATCCCATACTACGCAATTTAACTCCTCTAAAACTGGCTGATCTCTAAAATCTAACTTTTCAATTTTTTCGATTTCAACCATATGTAAGTCGATTAAGTTTCCTCTTCTCTTTTCAAAATCACCACTTGCTTTTAAAATTGGTTGGATAAAGATGTTCAAATGGAAGTGTTCCAAAACTTTTTTCGTTGAATGAGACGGAGATGCTATTACTAGAGCTTCAAACGACAAGTTCTTAAATGGAACTTGGTCTCGGTTTTTGTAGTCCCTTAAATTCAATAAAATTGGATTTCCTAAATTTGGCTTAATAATAATTGGATAATTTCCAAGTTGTATATCAATCATAGTTTAGTCGTAAAATATTAGGTGAAATTAACCTAATAATTATTATTTGATTTCCTATCTTAAAATTATATATTTGCAGAATTTAATAATAATACATCGACTATTAAAGAAAGGATTTTAAAATGGAAAGATTATACCAACCGGATTTTAGTTCCATTTTTGGAGCAAGATACACAAACGCGTTTATCTACGGTCAAATAGACTCCTTAATTTGGCCAATTTTTAGTGATATCGGGCGTTCAGACGCTTTAGAAAAGCTATTAGAACTTAAGAGTAAGGATGGGCACCATTACTTCTATCATAGACAAATTAGTTTAGAAGACGAAAAAGTAGAATTAATTAGCTCAGATATAACATATGGATTAGTTCAAGCTATGAATTTACAAAGATCTTACGGTATTTCTAATACAGATGTAATCTCAGTAGTAAAAAAAGAACCAGATTTATTTAAAGCAATATTATCTTTTGATCTTAGCAGTAATGTGATTTCAGAGATAAAAACTATCGAAAATCAACTTTTAAAACTATATAATAACTTATGGATTGAAATCGAGCCACGATGTTTTGGAGGTATGACACCAACTAGTTGTTTTAAACAAATTTTTTCGCTTAAAGGTTTTATTCAAAACGCGTGGCATAGAATTACAATAGGAAGTGCAACTCCAACCTTGGAAATTGCTCAAATGAAAAGAGGATTATTAGAAGCTACTGAAGTTTTAAATTTTTCTCAAAAGAATATATTAAGAACATGGGCTTTTAGAAATGTAAACAGATTAAATCTTACTAATTTTAAAAGTGAAATTGATCCTAATTTATTTAAACCAATTAAAGAAATCAATCAAATTAACAGAATTGAAAACGATAATGAATTGATTATTGAATATAAATTAAAATTGAGAAGCTATGCGATAACTCAATTATTATTTTTAACTGATATTATTAAGGAAATTTTTAATAGAAGTTTAGAAGAAAATCCAGATTTAAAAAGTGGAGAATTATTCATTAGATCTTACCATACTACCACCAGCTTAATTATTAATGAACATGAATATGGGAATTATCTTGATTTACATTACATGTTTGCTGAAATTTCTTCGAGAGACAGCGCCCCATTCCTGCATACCGTAAGAGCGCTCGAAAATCGTGCGGATTTTAATCACTACGATCACGAATTGGCTAGCACTTATGGAAGCCGACAATTGACTTTACCAATAGTCGATGGAAGGTTGGAAATTGGAGGACGTGAAAATTTTTATATCTTAGTAACTTTTGGTCCAAGAACATTTAACATACATATTAAGATAAAATTGATTAAGGAAAAATAGACCTCATGCCTTCAATTAGCTCTGCCACGCTTATTAAAGAGCGAACTCTTGAGTTTTGTAAAAAAGTTGAAAATTGGGAGTTAAAAGTAAATAATTCTCCAATACTAGCTAAAGTAAATGAGTTTTTTCAAATCCACTGAAAGTTGTTTGAAGATCTCGATAAAGGTTCCCCCCATTTTGTTTTTATCATAATATATGCTAAATCATAAGTTTTTTATAATAATTGGGGCAATAAATTCTGAATTTAATGATGAAAAAAATCAGAAAAAATTTATCTTTCTAAAGACACTCATATATAAATTTATTGCTCGAAATTGAGACTATCAGCTCTTAAAAAAGTTAGAAGAGAATAGTTTAAATAGGTGAAATGAGTATATTTTATAAAGAAATTAAGTTTGAGATAGAAAATGAAATGATTATTTATTTATATCAACATTTATTTGAACAAAATTTTCTATATTTAAGCAAGTATTAAATTTAATTTCAAATTCTTCTTCTCACTTTATGAAAATAAAAATCTTAAATTAAAAAATCTAGTATGACTGACGAAATCAAAGAAGAACCGGAAAAAACAGAAGACAAATCCGAAAAAGACATTGAAAAAGTTGATAAAGAGTATTTATCAAAGGCTAAAGATTCAAGAGATTTAATAGATAAGAAACTTAGAACGTTTGAAAATAGTATTGAAGATATTTCTGATACAATAAAAAATGGTGAAGCTGAACAGGATAAAAAAGATATAGAAAAAAAAGATTATGAAGAGATTGACGATGAAATTCGAGAAGCGCAAGAAAAACTCGACTCAACTAATAAAAAAATAGATGATAAGGAAGAGTATTTAACTGCAATTGAAGAAACTATTAAGGCACTTGAAGAGAGATATAATCGTAAGAACGAAGAAATGAAAAATTTGGAAGACCGTTTAGAGATAATTACAGAGAGTAAAGATAATTTAGAGGAAGAATATAAAGAACTATTAAAAATTAACGAACAGTTAGTCAAAACCTACGAAACGAGACAAGTAGATTTGATTGTTTTAACTGATAGTGTAAAAGAAAAAGTATCTAAACAAGATGAACTACGAACAATAATTTCAAAAGTCAATCATGAAATTCGAGAAAAAGATAACCTACTTAAAAAACAAGAAGAAAATGCTGAGGCTTTAGAAAAAAAAATCAAAAGCCAAATAGCTGAAAACGAGACCCTAAAAGTTTCAATAGAAAAAAACAAATTTGAATTAGACCATACAAACAAAGAAATTGAAGTAAAAGAAGAAGAAAAAAAGTTATTATCAGAACAAATTGAGAAAAAAGAAATTCGAATTAAAACTATTGAACAAGAAGTTCAGGATTATCGTGATGGATTTCCTGAGATGGAAAAACAAAGAGAAACATATGAAGAACTTCTAGCGAAATATAAAATCCAGCTAACAGAAAAGCAACAACAATTAATTGAGGTTGAATCACGAATACAGAAATTAAATGATAATTTACAATCAATAGAAGAGCAAATTACAAGTAAAGATAGTTTGTTTCAGGCTAACGAAAAGAGATTAGAAGACATCAAACAAGATATAGATTCTTCCAATCTTGAATATGTTGAAAGAGAAGGGCGAGTAAACTCTCTTACAGAAAAAGTAGAATATTTGCAAACAGAACACGATAAACTTATTAAATCAAAAGAAGTAATAGACCAAAGTACAAATGATGCTAGGACTATCCTTCAAAAACTAAAGTTAGACCTCGATACTCAAGAAGAAGAAATTAGAGATAAAGAAAGTAGAATACATAGATTAGAATTTTTATCGTTAGTTTATAGATTATCAAAGTTTTTTGGTGGAATCCTAATAGGTGTTGGTGTTCTCATAATAATTTTAGCACTACTCGGTCTTATGGAAATTTTGAATCTTGGTGATATGGATATGGTACTTTTTCTCATACTTATAATCTCTGGAGGTTTCTCAATAGCAAGTGGAATCTTCCACCTAGAAAAATCATAAATAAATTAATTTTTTATCGTAAAATTTTCTTATTATGAAATTACAAACTATAAGGAAAAAAATTGAATGAGACTAAACCTAAAGAAGTTCTGCCAAAAAGAACATTAAAATTATCTCAGGGGATAATATATGGTGTTGGATGTGGAATAGGGGGGTCTATATTCGTATTATTAGGTTTAGGAATCGAATACGCAGGATCCGGTAT
>JAUWZT010000195.1 GCA_030615145.1 Promethearchaeota archaeon
TCTCTATATGTCTTTCCTGCTGATCTGGGTGATGCTGCAACATCTACGATTTCAAACCATGGATGTCCAATCAATAGCCTAATATAATTTTGACCAACGATCCCGGTAGCTCCTAAAATACCAACTTTAATTTTTTCAGAAGACATATTAGTTTGAGTTTATATTATATTTTTGACCTCTTAAATGAGCGTTTATTGAATAATTTTATTAAATTCTTTTTGTTATTTTATTATAGAAAGGAAAAAACAAACGATAAGAGATGCTGAATAGAGAAACAGATTTATTAAAGGAAGCAGAAAAGTTGGAAAATCAATCGAAAATCGCTGAGAGGGATAAAAATTACGAATTGGCGATTTCAGTTTTAATGCAAGCAAAAGATAATTACACTAAATTAGGATTAACTGGGCAAGTTTCAATAATTATAAAAGAAATTGTTAGGTTGAAACATTTACGAAGAGATGAAAAAAGTTCGTTACAAAGGTATGGAGGAGATCAAGAAAAGATAGAATCTAAAACTCAGTTTAAATCAAGCTTAGAAAAATTAGAAGAAATGAAATCCGAGAACACTCAAATATCGGAAGCAAATGGTAATGTAATTCTAGAAAAAGCTCGAAATTTAGCTCTTGAAGATAAATATGAAGACTCACTAAAATTATATAACGAAGCCTATAGCATATTTAAGCATCTCGAATATGATTATGAGTGTAAACAAATTTTGTGGCAAATAAATGAGATAAAAGATTATCAACGCATGGCAGAATTTCGAAAATCTAGAGGAGTTCCTATAAATTTAAAAGATATCGTAGCTTTAGCTTCTGCTGAGAGAAGAAGGCAAAGAATACAACAAGGTTTAGGAGTTAAAACTCGGCCAGTTGAAATCGAAGAATATAAACATACCAAAAGAAATGATTCAAATACAACGCGTCCTAAAGCTTCTAAATTACTTGAACAGATGAAATTAACTGAGAAAAGAAATGAAGAACTTAAGAAAACATCACTGTCTTATGTGAAAGAGCAACAACAGAATTTTTCGACCAAATGGAAAGAAAAGCAGGATAAGATTCAAATGCTACGAGAGGAAAAAAAGCAAAAGGATGAGTTAATCGCTAAAGGACAAGAACTATTAGAAAAAGGAAACCAGAAACTTAAACAAAAACAATACGACGAAGCAAAAGCCTTTTATACTCAAGCAATTGAATTATTTACTCAGCTTGGCTGGCACAATCAGATAGGCATTTTGCAAAAAGAAGTGTCAAATTTGGATATGTATAAGAAAGAAGAAGAAAAGAAAGTAGAAATCGCAAGATTAAATAAATTAAAACAGGAGCAAGAATTTCAAAACAGGGTTTCAAAAGTAATGAGTGAGAAACAAAGACACAGCGAGAAATTACAACAACGGCACACCGCTTTGTCTCCAGATATTAGGAGTAAGATTGAAAAGATAAAACTGGTTCAACTAAAGGCTGAAAAGGAAGAAAGTTCAAATAATTTCTCGAGAGCCTTGGCAAGATATCAGTACATCCTTGAATTATACCAATCAATTCCTAAAGAAAGCATCGATTTATCAAAAAAAGTCTCAGAAGTAGAGCAGAAGATTATAGATTTAAAAGCGAAATCGTAATATTTTTGGCTTAGGCTTCTTTTAGGTAACTAATAAATTTAATTTTGACTTTCATGAAGAACCCTTTTTTATCCTTTTTTCACGTCCCTAATTCAAAAGAACTCTTAGATATAGCCTTCAAGAGAGCTATGAAAAGTAGCGCTCAAGTCTCTAAAAATGCCCCTATTCTTCTCAAGGCGAAAAAAAAAGAATCTAAACGGATCAAAGTTGCCATTGAAGAATTGTTAGCTCGGATTTTAACCATTATTAAGAGCGTCCCGATGATTGAAGAATTACCCGATTTTTACAAAGAGTTAGCTTCACTTTTAGTTGATGTTGACGAATTAAAATTGACTCTGGGTAAATTAAACGGAATCTTACCATTAATGAGAAAAATACAACGAGAACACTCAAAGAAACTAAGCCAAATTGAAACTCCTAAAGATGCCGACCGGATACGAAGGGCTGCGTTTGGTAGAATATCTTCAATTATTAATAAACAGAATCCTAATCTGGAATATTTAAACAATATTAGAGGCCGTTTAAAAGAAATCCCCTCCCTCGATTATACATTGCGTAGTATAGTTGTTGCAGGTTACCCTAATGTTGGTAAAAGTAGTTTTGTTAAGCAAATATCTACAAACAAGAGAATTGAAGTGCAAGAGTACCCCTTTACTACCAAAAAACTGATTATGGGACATTTTCGAATCGAAAAACGTTATAATCAAATCAAGTTACAATTTTTAGACACTCCAGGAATCTTAGATCGCCCAATGTCTAAGAGAAACAACATTGAGCTCCAAGCAATTCTAGCACTTCGGCTAATATCAGATTTAATTATTTTTATGTTTGATCCCACGCCCTCATGTGGCTATTCAATTGATTCGCAATTAGATTTATACCATGAAATTAAAAATAATTTTACAAAAGAAGGAAAAATCGACATAATAATTGTATTCAATAAAATGGATTTAGCCAGTTCAGAAGAAATTAAATCTCTTAGAAATAGGTTAAATATTGAAGAAAATGATTGCTTTTTAATTAACGCCTTATCCGGAGAAAATTTAGATTTGTTAAAAGAATTTTTAATAAAGCGTTATAGCAGTAATGAATGAAAATCAAACTTTTCCCTTATCTTTAGGAAACTAATTTTTATCAAACATAAACATTATTTATTATTTTACAAAATTATTCTATTAGAAATTTTTATATGCTTAGTCGGAGAAAAATAATTATGGAAGAATTTAAGATCAATTTTGGTAATCTAAAAGTAGATCAGCTAGGATTTGTGTATAAAGATATTGAAAAACAGGCTAAGATTTTTGAAACACTCTTTAACGTACCGAAATTTGCAATTATACCAGAAACTACGGACATCGTTAAATATAGAGGAAAAGATGGAGAAGCTAACACCAAAGTAGCTTTAAGCCGACATTTAGGGATACAAATTGAATTAATACAGCATATTAGTGGAGACTCCATTTATAAAGAATTTATAGATCAAGGGAGGGAAGGATTTCATCACATTAGTCTATTTATTGAAAACATTGAAGCTTATATCGAGTATTTCGAAAACCAAGGATACGAGATGATTTATTATGGGACGATCGGAAAACGAGTTTATGCTTATTTTGATACGGAAGAAACGCTAGGAATGCACTTTGAAGTTCAAGAAACTGGAAAAAGAAGAAAAAAAACAACTTAAAACTTTAAATTGTCATTTAATTCTATTCTTACACATGAATTTTTATTAGAATTTTTTAATTGTTTAAATTACAGTTATGAAAGCTAAATATATTTTAGGGGTCGATATTGGAGGAGCAAATACTAAGGCTGCTTTACTTCAAATTGAAAGCGATAACATACTTAAGAGTTTTTCTTATATTGAATATTTTCCTTTCTGGGAGAAAACCTTGCATGACATTCCTGCTATGCTTGTGAGAGTTGTAGAAAAAATAATTATACAAAATAATTTATTATTAAGAGATGTAACTTTTATTTCAATAACAATTACTGCTGAACTCTCAGATGCTTTTCAGACTAAGAGAGAAGGAATATTAACGATAGTAAACGCTTTAGAACAAATCTTTGAAAAGGAAAAAATGTTTTTTATTAACAACAAAAATGAATTCAGCAGCTTCGATCAGGTTAAATCAGATCCAATTTCAGTCGCAGCAGCAAATTGGGTATCAACTTCATTATTTTTAGGTAAATTCGTTCCCAACTGCATTTTAATTGATGCGGGTTCAACAACTATAGATTTGATTCCAATTTATGATTCAATTCCCGTAACAAAGGGTAAAGATGATATTTCAAGAATGATGAATCACGAGTTAATTTATACTGGAGGTTTAAGAGCTACAATTCCGTCAATTACTCATTTCGTTCCATATAATGGAAAATTAATAAGAATCTCTTTTGAAAAATTCTCCCTAATCTCTGATGTACACTTAATTTTAGGGAATATAACTCAAGATGAATATATTAATGACACAGCAGACAACCGGTCAAAATCTTTAGAGGATTGTTTCGCTCGACTTTCTAGGATACTATGCATGGATATAGAAACCATATCAAAGGAAGATTTAAAGAGAATTGCCGAATTCATTTATGAAAAGCAATTAGAGATTATTTCAATTGAGATTAAAGAATTTATGATTGATCTTATTGAAAGATTTCCCGAATTCGAAACAACACCTCAATTTGTTATCACAGGTTCATCAGCAGATTTCTTAATTAGAAGAACTCTGTTAAAATTAGGATATAAAAATATTTCAAATTATGAGGAAATAACCAGTATTCCCGATCAAAATAACTCTTCAGCTCTTGCGGTTGCAGGAGCTCTTTATTATCAGTTATAAGGCGTTATAAAAAAATGGTAATCCAATCGGCTATATTCAAAATTGGTGGAAAAATTTTAGGTAATAGTAAGAATCTAATAAATACTATTGCTCAATTTACTCAATTATTTGAAGATAACATTATTAATAAAATAATATTAATTCCAGGTGGCGGATTATTAGCAAATTTCGTGAGAACTATTTACAGTGAATTTCAATTTAGTGATGAACTCGCACATTGGATGGCTATTTATTCCATGGATTTCAATGGAATAGAATTAAAAAGAAAATTTCCTCATTTAAAAATGTATAATGACTATGAAAAAATAGAAAAGGAACGCAAGGTTATCTCGATATTTTTACCTTATAAGTATCTAAGAAATGAAAATGAATTACCACATGCTTGGGATGTTACTTCAGATTCAATTGCCTTATATCTTGCTAAAAGATTTAAGATGAGTGAGTGTTTTTTAATTAAAGATGTAGAAGGGATTCTTGACTCAAGAAAAAATGTCCTAAAAGAAATTTCGACTGTTAAGTTTAGAAAATTTAAACAAGAAGGAAAATTCAAAGAAACTAATAACAAGGATTTAGAACTAAAAGTTAGAACAAGACCAGTTGATTCCTATATCTTAACACTAATAGATAACTACAAAATTCCATGTATAATACTAAATGGAGCAAATCCAGAACCTAGAATTTTAAATTATTTTTTATTTCCAAATATGGAAGATAAAGTATATACAAAACTATTTTCGGTTTAACCATTAATGAAAGTTTTAATTAAATTGAACTTAAAATATAATTAATATAATATTTAAAGTCATTTTTATACAATTAAGAGTGAAATCATTATGGATATTGAAGAAATGAAAAAAAACGCAGAATTTTTAATAAACAATATGAAAGGGATGGAAATCCCTGGATCTACTACTATAAATATTAGATATAGAAATATGGTTAATTTCGCTAAAGTATATGGCATATCTGAACCAAAATATATTGGATCAGAGGAGGAAGGTGTTGTTGCGTGTCATGCGTTTGCAAATTATTTTACTATTAAAGCTATTTATAAATTGCTTTTAGGATTTAAATTGAATCAGGATGGTAAAGAACGTGGAATAATGCTTGATCCAGGTAAACTCTTACATGCTGGTAATCGATACAATTGGGAAGGATGCGTTGATGTTAAAACCGGAGATAAACTAACTGTCACGGGAAAATGCACTGATGTAAAGCTAGTAGAAAAAAATATGATGTTGTTTGCTGATTTTTTAGTACATGTTAAAAATCAAAATGACGAGCCAGTTTGTAATATTACAATATCTGCTGGATTTCGTAAAGGAGGGTATTAAAATGGTTAAAGTCTCAGATTTAAAAGTTGGACAAGTATTGAAAAATGAATTTGAGGGAATTTCAAGAGAAATATTAAAACAATATGCTAAAGCATCGGGAGATACTAACCCTATTCATACAAATGATGTTATAGCAGAAAGAGCAGGACTTAAGGGGGTTATTGCCCATGGATTACTTAGTTTTGGTTTTATTTCAAAATTATTTGAAGATTTTCTTGAACACGGGAAATTCGGAAAGATCATCGATATAGCAGTACAAATGCGTGGTATGGTAAGATGTGGAGATATTCTAATTACTGAAACAATTGTTAATAAGATAGTAGGGAAAAGAGTTAATTTTGAAGTAAAACAGACAACAATAACGAGTGTTGATATAAAAGATAAAGAAGGAAATATAGTAAAACAATTCGAAGCAGGTGAGAGAGGTTATATTACTGAAAAAGACATACAAAGGGGACTGATTAAAACAAAGGAAGTTCCAGAAGGGATTCTTACATATCGGGAAAGAATTGCTACTCCCGGATCTGCAATAATTGAACTGTTTGAGTGAAAACTCGTCTAATAGTACCAACTCATTTTAACTAATTTTTTTGTTTCTCTTCTCATTAATTTTAAAAAACCTAATTTTCTTGTTTTAATTGAAAAACATTTTTAAAGATTAACATCAAAAGAATAATTGGTTTAATAATAGAATTATAAACTTGTAGGCTCTTGACTATTCTGACTTTAGATATAAAAAAGGTTGAAGATCTAATTTTAAGTGGTAGCTATAAAAAAGCAGCTGATGAGTTATTTGA
>JAUWZT010000127.1 GCA_030615145.1 Promethearchaeota archaeon
CGGGGATAATTATCAGCTTCCTGGTAGTTATTATTACATGGTATGGAACTTTACCACTTACTGCAGCGTTATACAATCGATTCGCTCCCACATTTGCATATACATTTGTAAAACTTCGATCCTTATTTTTTAAAATATCTAAGAGTTATAACACAGATATTTTAGTGCTTGATATGAAGGATCGAAAAGAAATTGGCACAATAATACAACTAAAAAGAACTATTTTGCCCCTACTACTCTCCATAGCAATTGGTTTTTACGCATATGGTGTGTTAACTCCAATTCTTGGCTATCCTCAAAATTTTGAGGTTTTTGGATCTACTGAATTTTTCCAGTTCATGAATGGTTATATGCTTTGTTGTATATTTCCTATGATTTTAACCTTTATTGTCTTTTCGTTCTTTATTTCAGGAAACTTTCTCTTGGATGACGCGGGAGTTGTGTATTTTCGCCAGTCTCAAAAATACCGTCAACCGGGTGACATCGAACCAATTAGTATATGGGCACAATCAATGGTAAAAGGAATGGCGGGAATTTCTGCAATAATAACATTGATAGGATTCTTAACAACTGTAGACTTTTCGGGATTCTTTCAGGATCCAGAAAATGTTACCAGCTTGATTTTTGGATTTTTAATAATCATAGTTTTATTCGCAGGAGTTCCTTTTTTAACCGCATTTTCATATGTTCTATTAGCGGGTGAAGTCATGGAGTTTTCAATGGATTTCAACACGGAAAAATTATATTCTTTAATGGAAAAGAAAGGGTATGATACTACACCACGGGATATAACCAATATTTACCCCGATGGAAAACCTGCTTCACATGAATCTAAAATAGAGGATTGAAGCTAATAAAATCTTTTTTTTATTTTTTGTTTTAACTGGATAATAATTATCTTAATATTAATAAATAAGCTGATTTTAGTAAGAAATAATCGAAAATATATAATAAAAAAAATAAAGTTAAAAAAAAATAGTTTTAGAATTATCTTTTATGTCTCCAATTTCTAATAACTACATAAGCAACTAATAGAACGCTGCAAGTTGATACTAGTATTAGAATTAAATAAAACAGCCATTCTGAATTGGAACTGGTTATTTGATAGATAACCGTATCACCTATGTCTTTTACCGTGAATGAGGACATAATCCCCTTATCTCCGTATGATATTTCGACAATGTAACTCGTTAAACCATAACGCTCAATTATAAGTGTTGATCCGCTTACCGAAGCATTCTCACATCCAAGTTCAGTAATTAGAGATTCCAAATAATTACCCTGTGGTTCTGCGATTGCTAAACCACTAAGAGCGAGTTGCCAGAGAAATTCATCTGCGCTTACATTTGGAAAGCTATAGCCCGAAAATTGAATAAAAAAGTTTCCGTTAAGATCCTCAGCAAGGTTATTATAATCGTCCAACATTGATTTGTAATCTAAAGGATTCTGAAGGATTATGATTCCATCGGAATAACTCGGACTCTCCTCATAGTCATTACTCGTATAATTCCATACAGCACGCCATCCATACCATAAGCTATAATCGTTTGTATAATTAGCATTGATCGTAGTTTCGTTGTATCCCTGCGAATCCATTATGAATAAGAGTTCCATGGTTTCTGTAAAATTGAAGTATTCGGGCATAAATATTGATGTAAGAACATCATATGTGTCCCAGGTGTTGGTTGTCCATCCCTTTAGAGTTGTTTTGCTTTTTGCATTTGTTATATTTGCCTCTCCTTCAAACCAATCGCTCGGTGTTAAGTTAGAACCAATAATGGTTTCCCATTCAGCACCATTATAAAGTCCAACTATGAAATCATCAGTTCTTTTCGCTAATGTGTGTTGGTATGTTGAGCTAGCTACTATCGATGTAGATAGAATTCCAATAAGAAATAGGCTAAGTATAGTTAAGCTCAATATGCTTGTTCTGTTTTTACTTTTAATTGCCCACATTTTACAATTGCCTCCTTTTGAATAATAATGCTGCTATTACAAAAAATGCTACGATATACACAAGTAATAACGTTGTTCCCATAAATATACTAGGTGTTACCCAAGAACCAAATGAAAAACTGCCCCCCATACCGCCAGGACCCATTCCACCAAATGAATATTCGACATACCTTGGATCTGGAAATGGATTTTGTAATACCGAGGTAATTAAATTACCTAAATATGCCAAAGAGTATAGAGGTTCAAAGGTACTAGCATAAATTAGGTTAACAATCATATCAGCTATACTAAATCCCATAAGAAGGATTATTAAAGTAGTAATGATTGTTATATTCACATTTTTCATAAAAGAACTAAATAAGGTAACAAAGCTGCTCAGCGCAATTACATATAGTACGGCAAAACCATACGAATAGAAGATTCGAATATTAATTGGACCACCGTAATAATAGAAACCCATAAGCCCGAGAACGAAGTAGTAAACTGTAATAATAAATACCACGAGGAATAAATTTCCAAGATATTTCCCTATTATCAATTTATATTTGTTTATTTTTGGAAAAACTATAAATCCTGTTCTTTTGTTAAATTCAGAACAGATAATCCCTGAAAAAAACATACATGCAGCAAATAAGGTTATAAACGATATAAAGCCTAATCCGCTACTAAAGAACTCCGCTTGTGTGTCTGATAAGAGATTGTCGGGGAAAAGGTGCAAGACATAGCTTAGTAACACTGCAACTAAGATTGTTACCATTGTAAAAAAGTAGAGTTTTTTTCTCTGTTTTTTCATTTCAAAGATAATCGTATTAAAAATTGGGGTTAAACCAATAATAGAATCATTTTTATTTCTCATTTTTAATATCATCTCCTGTTAAGTTGATAGTTCCTTCTGGTGTGTTATTTTTTACCATTTCTGAATATACTCTCTCAAGTTGAGAAGTTTTCGGTTGAGTAAATGAGACAACGGTGAAATCTGACTCGAATTCGTTGACTAAAATTTTCAAGATTTTTCCTTTAGATTCTTTTTTTCCATCAAAATACAGTTTCAGACCTTGACGCTCTGGATGATACTTTATTGGAATTTTAGATATGTTTGGATCCAAATTTTGATCAAGATAAGGCTTAAGTCTTTCAACCATTCGATTAAGTAAAGGAGCTAATTTCTCAGCATCAAGTGGATTTAACAGAAGACAATTCAATTCTCTTGTCTTTAGGGTAAGTGCTAAGTTTTCTACGGTATCAAAGCCTATGATTTTTCCATAGTTTATCAGAGCAATTTTATCACACACCTCAGAAATCTCGTAGAGCATATGTGATGCGACAAAGATGGTTTTTCCCAATGATGATAGTTTTCTGATATATTTACGTATTTCAATGCGAGCCAATGGATCTAATCCAGTTTGTGGTTCGTCTAATATTATGATCTCTGGATCGTGTAGGATTGCTTGAATGATTCCTAACTTTTGCACCATCCCTTTAGAATAGTTTCTAACCCTTTCATATTTCCATTCTGAAAGCTTAAAAAGCGTTAAAAGTTCGTCGATTCTGCTCTCTAATTTATCTTTTGGATATCTCTGAATTTTTGCAAAGTACTTGAGTAATTGATATGCTGTCATGTTGTAAAAATTAGGAATATCTATTAAAAACCCTATTTGGCTAACTGTACTAGATACATGTCGTAAGTCCTGCAAATCGCTATGGTTTGTTCTAATTAATATCTTCCCTGAATTTGGTCTAAGAATCTTCGCAATCATCTTTATCACGGTCGTTTTTCCCGCGCCGTTTGGACCTACGAGTCCGATAGTTTCTCCTCTCCGTACTTCTAAATTAACACTGTTGACCGCAGTAAAGTTTCCAAATTTTTTCGTTAAATTTTCTAGTTTAATTACTATTTCTGACATTTTCTTTCAATTTTTATAGTTAAATCTGGTTATACAACTGTTTCATTTTCTAATTTTGAAAGTTGTTCTTCGACACCCTGTAGCCTTCGATTGAACATTTCGATTCTCTTTTCAATCTTCGATTTATAAGATTGGAGTAGAGATATTTGTTCTTTTTTAGATTTATTTTCTAATCGCGACGAAAAAGATCTACTAAAAAGCTTTTCTCTTAAATCAGGTAGAGTTGAATCGCTATGTGTCTCAGACATTAGTTGGTGCATCGACTCACGCATCCTGATCTCTTTCTTCCTCATAATTTTAAGAGCTTTCCTGCCCATATTTGTAAGTTCATAGATTTTTTTTGAGCCTTCCATTTCCTGTTCTTGAACCAGTTTGATTAATCTTTTGATTTTTAAGCTTTTGAGAATGGTATACACTGTAGAAACATTTGGTTCCCAAAACTCGAATGATCGGTTTTGTATCTTCTTGATAATTTGATATCCATGTGAAGGTTCTTCGTCCAAAATCGCTAAAATTAAAGTACTTATAAACCCCTTTTTCATTGCCTTCTCAAATTTATCAGTGATTGCATCAATCATCGTTAATCCGCATTCAAAATAGTGAAAATGAATATATCAGTTATTGATATATTTCAGTTCCCGTAATATTTAAACATTCGTTTTCTAAAATATTAGAACTTTTGAATTCCATTTTTTTGGGTTATTATTATTTAAATTCTTTACCTCAAATTTGTACATATTCAATGATTTCATAAGTTTCACACGAAAATCTAAGTAAATTCTCTCAAAATATAAAAAATAAAGATTAATGGAACGCATATACGCTTTAAAATAGAAATCTTTTATTCAATCCTAATTAAAGAATCTGGAATACTTAACATCGCAAGGATTAGAAATTGAAAAAATGAATATTTAACATAATTAGTTAGGATTCATTATTCGTGAAATGTTTGCGTGTTCTAAATATATTATTCTAGTATTATACGGATATATTATTCTGTTTTCGTGCTTAGATATTAAAAACAACATAATTAACAGTTTATAAGGTGGTTTTAATAAAACTTATAACATGCCATATTCCAGAAGCCTATCTAAAAGGAATTGAAGAATTAGTTAACATGAACATGTATCCTAACCGTTCAGAAGTTATTCGTGTCGCAATTAGGGATTTACTCAAAATTGAACTCAGTACTCTTCTGAGGAAAGAATAAAAAAATTTTTTCTTTTCTTTATTATTTTTATTATTATGCTACAATATGTTAGGTTATCAATTTTGTTAAAAATGTTAAATGATAGTATTACATTTTAATAAAAATTGTTCATGCGAAGTTTGGAACATGTCCCTTATTCGTACAGGCTGAAACCAGCAACCTCTATCGGATAGATTTTGAATAAAACCATCTCCGACTACTTTTCTGAGGATATTTAACGCTCCATTTACGTCTGCATTGAGAAGATAATTCGAACCTCTAAATAATCCTCGTTTTGTCCGTTTACCAACGTAATTTTTATGTTTTTGAATCGGTTCTAAATCCAATGAGCTACATTTTGAAGTGTAGGACTCATTGACTTCGTGAATTTGAATTCCTACAAGCTGAGCTTTATAGGCTATCATTTGTTTAAGCTTTTGAATGGGGATATTCACGAAATTCTGGTTATTTCGTTTGCCCATTCTAATATTCTGTTTTATATTTTCCAATTTTCCTAAGCAAATGTGTCCTATTTGGTTTTTTAAGCAATATCCTACAAGTAATTTAGCTGTTTTATGTAAATAATCGGTAATAACTGAATTTCTATTAATAGTTATATTATCAAGTCTATTTGTCCACTTTAGTTTCTGTTTGTTTTTGATAGAATTGAGCCTTGCTTTCCGTTTATTCCATTGTCGGTTAATAGACTTTAAAACTCTTCCAGAAACGATGATCGGTTTTTCGTTTCTGTTTTCTACCGTAGTTATTAAATTATTTAATCCAAAATCAATAGATAAGTACGAGTCATCGTTTAATTCCGCTTTCTCTACCTTTCTTTTATATACTACTTCGATTTCGTAGCATTTTTTTCTCGGCAAAATGCGTATTTGCTGATAACGTTCGAAATTCTTGTTTTTATAGTGAGGTATTGTAATTTCTATTGGATGCTCAAATTCAGGAAATGATTTCTTAAAAAGCTTGGACATCGTAAGAATAATTTTATTGTTTTTAACCTTGCTATTCTGATTCGTAAAGATCAAGAGATTATAACCGTGTTTCTTATATTTAGGTAGTCTCGGTCTTCCATTGAACTTTTCTCGACTTTTTTTCCATTCTTTTATCGCATTGAAGAAACTCTTCCAATTATTATCGATAATTTTAAGAATCTGTTGAGAAGTTTGAGCTTTTAATAATTTGTAGTTATCAGAGTGTTGCAAGATAAAATTTAAATCTTGATAGCGAAGCCAATTTCCCAAATGAAAAAAATCTTGTCGTACATACCAATTTGCCTGATTATAGAGCTTTTTAGAAATAGTACAAAGCAAATCTAACCGAGCACTTTTAGGATGTCTAAACCTATAAGTTAATTTCACAGTAAGATAAAATATTATTGCTAATTATTTAAAAGCAAAGACGCATGTTATTTTTAAAAAACCTTGGGTAAAGAAAAAATAAATAAATGAATTTTATATAAATTAATTAACATTTTTTAATATTTTTAGTAAAAAATATGATGATATTATTTCAATGTTGGGAATAACAGTTTGGATTATTTTTTTTATAGGTAGTTATTTTATTATTTTTTTTGCTGCTGACATCTTTTTGGATAATTTGAAAGATATTTGTGTCATTTACAATTTATCACCTTTTATTATTGGAATGTTGGTTCTTGGAATTGATCCTGAAGAATCAATCGCTTCCATAATCGCTGCTATTAACGGGCTACCTTACGTTTCTTTTGGAAATGTAGTTGGTAATTCTATAATTGCTATGACATTACCATTTTCCATATCTTTACTATTCTACACTTTGAAGTTTAAATCTCTATCAAGATTTTACTTTATAATTTTATATATTTTATTAATTAATCTTCTTTTTAGCTTCGTATTTAACAATTTTATGTTTATATCCGGTTTAATCGCTTTAGGAGTATATATAATCTACTTTTTGAGGAATCTTAGGCATTATTCCCAAGAAAAGGATAGAATTACAGAGGATATCGAAGATGACATAAAATTTAACGAAATAGAATCGATGGAATTACAAGGATCCTCTAAAGCAAAGAAGATCTTTATAACATCTATAGGGTTTATCTTTATTTTAATTGGAGGTGAATTACTAATTTTATCTGCAGGTCAAATTATTGATATCCTACATATACCTGAAGCGTTTTTTGGATTTATTATTATAGGGTTCGTTACTAACGTAGAGGAATTAACCCTGATTTTAAAATCCATAAAGAAAAAGTCCGTAGATATTGGTTTCGGAGGTATGATTGGTAAATTAATTTGGAATTTGACAATTACTTTCGGAATTAGCGGAGTTATTATGATGAATATATCTTTTAAATTTATATTACTATGGAATTGGTTAATTTTATTAATAATTATCGTGTATTTCAACCTTTCTTATAGAAGGGATAAGCTTACCAAAAAAGATGGATTAATTTTGTTGGTCATCTTTATTGTTTTTATCATTATTAATGTTTTTTTCGCAGAAATTTAATCTTATTTTCTTATTAATATTTTTATGCGTTGAATAATTCATTGATTTGATGAGTTATAGGCTGGAAGATTTCATTTATATTGATACCCACTGTCATTTCTTTCCTCCTCAAATATTTAAATCAATCTGGAATTTTTTTGAAAGTCCCGATAAAGAGGGTAATCAACGAGGTTGGGATATTAAATATAAATTAACTACAGATGAGCTAGTCAAGTTTCTCGAAAACTACAGAGTAGAATATTATACAACATATAATTACGCACATAAACCGGGGATAGCTGAATATATTAATGATTGGACTTATGAACTAATTAGAGAAAACAAACATGCATTACCTTTCGGGTGTGTATGGCCTGAAGATGCCAATCGAGTTGAATACATCCAGAAACTTTTCGATGAGTATGAGTTTTTAGGAATCAAATTGCAGTTGCTTGTTCAAAATTTCTATCCCAACGATGAACGAATGCATGAAATATACAAAATGGTTGTAGATAGGGGAAAGTGGATAACTTTTCACGTTGGAACTGCCCCATACCATAACCAGTATGTCGGATTTAAGAATTTTACAAAATTTATTGAAAAATACCCCAACCTAAATGTCATCGTTGCTCACTTAGGTATCTATGAGAATCATAAGTTTTTTGACTTGCTTGATAAGTATGACAATCTTTATTTAGACACTGCGATGGTCTATTTACCTAAAGCCTTCACAAAAAAATGGAAAGAAAATATAGAACCTCCCTCTGAAGAAGAATTATTATCTTACGAGGATCGAATATTATTTGGAAGTGATTTCCCTCTTATTTCATACGACTACTCTTGTTCTACTGAAGGATTGTTAAATCTAAACTTACCAAAATCTTTTTACGAAAATATTTTTTTTAATAATGCTAAACGAATTTTTAAAATTTCATAAATTTCTCGAGTTTAATTTAAATAAAAACAAACTTAGTGCCATTATTAACATCCCAGAAATAATCTCTAAAATGGATATGTGCTCTTTACCTAACGCTTTAGAGACGGGTAATAACTCATCTAAAGAAATATAGACCATATTTACACTATAAATAATATTATATCGTTTTTTAATTATAGATAAAATCATTAAACAAGTTAAATCGTTTAGTTTATATTGAATATAGGGATAGCTTTTTGAAAGGATTATTAAGAAAAGATTGACCAAAAGCGTTCCTATAGCTGTTTAAATATATTTCTAAGAGCTGAACTCAAAATATGAGATTGAACTTGCCTTGTTCCCCCACCTATCTCTTGTAATCTAGAAATTCCTAGTAAGTCGTGCATCAATGTATTATCACATACTCCTGCTCCACCCATTAAGTTTGCACACTCATATACAACTCGTTCGCTTAACTTAGCACTAAGTAATTTTAATTGAGATGCAGTAGTGCCAAGAGCTAAATTAAATTCTTTTGGAAGAGTACCTAACTGTTCCATTTTATCATCAATCATTTGACAAACATTTAGAGTTGCTAACGTCATGCTCGTGGTTTGCGCCCAGAGATTAGATAGAGTAAATCCTACTCCTTGATACTTAAAGATTTCTTTATTGAATTGTTTTCTCATATTCGCGTAAATTACCGCGTGAGCAATAGCATTCCAAGCTTCGGCAATATTTAGACATACAATGGATAATCTCTCTAAATTAAGACCTTCGAATAAATGAGACATCCCCTCACCAGGCTTGCCCAAAACACACTCAGGAGGGACTTTTAAATTAACAAGATTTTCTTTGCTCACATGCATCCTTGGAGTCCAAGGAATGTTAACGCGTTCAGCAGTCCAACCATCCCAAGAAGTATCAACTAAGAACTGAGCCATAGTGTTTCCATTATTTTTTTCGGTAACTGCATACACAACCGCCCAATCTGCTTTACTACCGTTAGTTTGATATATTTTTTCTCCATTAACTAAGAAACTACCATCTTCTTGTTCCTCACAAGTGGTCTGCATATGTACTGCGTCAGACCCTCTTTCTGGTTCTGTAATACAAATACATCCTATTTTTTCCCCCGTTACTAATTCTTTTAATGCTCTCAATCGTATATCAACATCTTCATTGTGGAGTAAAATCGGATTTACAGATATTGCGGTAGCTCCAGTAGCCATTGTTAACTGAGGATCGAAAAAATCCATGGCTAAGATTCTCATAAATTCAGAAGTCATCCCGTGAGGTTCATAATTTAAACCAATATCCTCAAATTTGTGTAATCGTGAAATATATCCGTTTTTACCTATTTCTGGTATCCATTCGTAGAAATCTTCATTATGGGTTATTTTATTAGTTTTTTCAAAATTCTCAAAAAACTTCTGAACTTGTTTAAGGAAATTTGAATACTTGGGATCCAAAAAACTCATTAAGTTGTAATTTAAAAATTTATTTCGGGTTTTTAACGAGAGTTTTTCGAGAATTTCACCATCAATACATTGAACTTTACCTTTTTTACTACTCAATTTCATTCACTTTTTTAATTCATTGCTAGTTTTAAACTCCTCTGTCCTTCCATTTCGGTTTTCTTTTCTGAAGAAATGCCTTAGCTCCTTCGGTGTGCTTGTCTCTTCTAATAAACATAGACATGACACCTTCAGTTTCAATAAAAGTTCTTTCTTCAACTGTTCGACCAACGCATCTTACTATAGTTTCTTTGTCTGTGCGAATGGCTCCTTGAGGTAGCTTACAAATAGATAGAGCCAATTCTCTAGCTCTTTCCATTAATTGATCGTGAGGGACTACTTCATTAACTAAGCCTATTCGATACGCTTCTTGAGCGTCAATTACTCGACCCGTGATTATGAGTTCCATCGCGCGTGAATAACC
>JAUWZT010000050.1 GCA_030615145.1 Promethearchaeota archaeon
AAATAAGTTATCGATGAGATATTAAAAACATAATCCATTATACCCATTGGTTGTGAGCCAATAGATCCATTTACTCTCCAGCCAATTATTGTATCATTATCAAAACCCCATTTAACATTCTCATTATGGGGACCGGGTTGGGGATCAAAGGGGGTATCGGCATTCACATTTATTAAATTGATTGATGCTAGCGATGTTGAAATAATTGAAAGGCAGAAGATTGTTATAAACAGATTTTTTTTATTTTTCATTTTAGATTTCACTTCTAACAAAATTATTAATTTTGTTATTATTATTAATCAAAATTCATATTTAATTCTTATTTATTATTATAAAATGTAATGTAAACAAAACAATAAAGCTTAGATTAATTTAACATTGAATTTCGCTTCAATATCTCTTCTGTTGTAAAAAGAATTACACACTGAAATTTACTTTTTTTGCATATATAAATCTATTAGGACTGAATTTCTAAAAAATAATTCAATCACTCATTGAATCTTAAAATAGAAAAATTGATTAAAAATCATGAAACTGGTTAAATTCACTTACCCAAATCTGTATCATCAATCATATATTGAACTTTCTCTTCAGAAATTCGCTTAGTTTCACCCATTAAATCATTATAAAGAGTAAAAAACTCCGAAGAAAAGCTAAGAGGTGATTTTAGTAGTTCACTTTTTATCGTCTCATACTCTTTTTCATCAATAAAAATACTCTTTAGTTTATTCTCAATCTCTAATGGTATTTTTACAAATTTTCCAGTTAATAATAATGGTTGTTTTTTACTTTTAATATTTGTATAAGGAAAATTAGAAAAATATTTTTCAATCAATTCAAATGCTCCCTCGTATTGGGCTATATCCTTAACCTGTTTTTTCAACTCTCGTTCGAATTTTTGCTCAAAATCTCGAGTAAATTGTAAAACACACTCTCGTAATAATTTAGAAGATTTTGAAGCGACTAATCCCACTGTAATTTTTTCAGATTCATATAATGTAAGGATACCTTCTTCTAATTTAATGTCCAATAGCCCCCCCATATTTATAACTTCTTCGCTCATAAGTTGCACTGTATTTAGAAATCCTGTAAAAATTGATTCACTTAAGCTAGAACGAGACCAATCGTGATCTAATAATGGATTTCCTTCTCGATCTCTTACAACAAGCCTAATAACAGTAAAAGGTAAAATATAAAGGAGTTTGGGCTCTTTTATTATTGCTAAACAAACAATAAAGTTTCCTAAACCTGTAGTAGCGTAAGCAAATAGAATAAAAATTGGATTCCAATAATAAAAAAGGTATATAATTAGAGTTAATGGTCCATTTATTACAGTACCGATAAAAAATATAAGGGCTTCTCTTTTTATCAAAAATGGAGCATTCAACCAAGTTTTTAAACCCCAATAAAACGATGCACTACCAACAAAGAATATAAAAATTGAACCCACCAATTCATACAATCCAATCCAATTCAAATTTAAATGCCCTCCCACTAATTCAAATCCGACAGCTCCAGGTTGAAATGCAAGGTAAGAATAAAAAACACCTAAACTAACTACTATAATTAAGAAAGGTGAATTAGATGTTTCTTTAATCGTATAATTGATACCAATCACAAAAAACACTGCACTAGGAAATAGCATAAGACCAGAAATCCGAGAAAGTAAAGTGATCAAAAAAAGATTTGCCAACAAGTCTAACGTAAAGAGCATGCCCATAAAAAAGAGACCTAATCTAATATAAGATAAAGATCTTATATTCTTAGTTCTCGGTGTAATGTACATTAATAAAGTAGCTAGTAGAGTAATTGTCCCTATGAAAATTTCAACGATTACTTCAGGTGTCCAATTTAATACCATTTTCCCTTTCACACTATTACTTAATTTAAATTATTTTTTACATCAACTTATTTTGATATTATTTAATATATTAATAACATCCTCTTGTTTATCTGGATTTAAATAGACTTCCTTACTTGGATCTTCTTTAAAGCAAATTAAATCGTAATCAATTAAATTTTTTAGTCGATAATTGACTTTTCCTCGATTTTCATCTATTAATTTAAAAATTTCTGAATTTTTAATTGAATTTTGTGTTGTTAATAAGTCTACAATTTTCCTATTTGTCTTATTTCTTAATAAAAAATAAATTATTCCTAACTCTACTTCCATCTCAGTGGGAAGAAACACTGTGTAATTTCCTACTTTAATTTTATTGATATAATTAAAATTTAATAACATCTCTAAGTGCCATACTAATTGCCCTGAACTTCCCGATTCATCAGATAACGCCCTCTTCCTTAAAATAGAAAAGTGTGCGCCGGGGTTCACTCTAATGAAATTGTAAATCCCTCTTCTAGTAGGATTTGAAAGAACCTTTTCCCTTGAAAACTTAGAACCTTCAATTAAAATTTTTTTATTTATTAAAAATTGTATTATAATTAAGAGTCCGTTTCTAGGTAATTTCAAGCTTTTTTTTGCCACATTGTAGAGAGTTTCAATATTTAGGACTTGATTTTTACTCATAATCTCCTCAGCTATCTCTATAACTCTCTTCACATTAGGATGTTCTAATCCCATAGGCTTAGATAAAATCTTGGTTTCCATAATAGAGATAACTAATTGTATTATATGATTGAAATCTACACAATATTCTTGAAATTTAGGGGCTTTCAGAATTTCAAGTTTTATTGATTTCCTAATGTTGGTAACTTCAATACTTCTGTTAAGAATTCTATAAAGATTGCTTCTTAATAAATATAGATATAAATGACCGTTGAAAACAAATAAAAAGGAAATAGTTCTTAACTTTTTTGAAAGCCTAAAAAATTGATAGCTTCTTTTATTGATTGTTTCAATCCTCCTATTATTTTGTAGAACTGACATATTAATTTCTTCAAGGGAATTAAAATTTTTCTTAAGGTTAGTATTAATAAGATTCAACATAACAAGGAGGATTCCACTAAAAATGCAATTTACAATTTACAATTAACAAGTAATTTATCTTATCCTATAAATCCATGTAGACCGAAATTCCCAAATTTATTAATCCTCTTTTTTTATAAGACAATAATAAAAGCCAATAGTATTATGAAGATGAGGATACAAGCGTTGTGAAAACATTAAATCTTCTAATAAATTGACTCCAAAAACATTAGTTAATCCTTTCACGCCATAATTTTTGGAAATTTCAATAATATTAAAATTATTAGATTTGTTCAATACTTCATTAACAACTAACTCATTTTCTTCAGGGGCAATAGAACAGGTACAATATAAAAGCACCCCGCCTGAATTTAATGCTTTCAACCCGGTGGTTAATAACTTCTTTTGAATTGAAGCCATTTTTTCAATATCTTTCATTCTTTTACTTTTTTTCCGACTTGGATCCTGTCTTATTAATCCTTCCCCCGTACATGGAGCATCTAATAGAATTTTATCTCCTTTAACATTCATATTTGATAAATTAATAGCATCCATATTAAGTACTATTGAATTAATAATTCCCATTCTCCTTAGGTTGACTTCCAAAGCGGAAATTCGATTTAAATTCTTTTCAATTAAAATAAGCGTTCCTTCATTTTCCATTAGTTGAGCTAAGTGTGTTGATTTACTTCCTGGAGCTGCACACATATCAATTACAATATCATTTGGCTTAGGATCGAGAATAATAGCTGAAAGCATTGAAGCGATATTTTGTAAATAATAATAACCTTGTAGAAATTCATGAGAAGAACCTAAATTAGAACTTTTTTTAACAATATTAAATCCATATGGAATCCATTCAATTGGTTTTAACTCATTTCCTTTCTTTTCTAGTCGTTTTTTTAATTCTAATACAGATATTTTAAGAGTATTAACACGTATTGAAGGTATTAATGGCCGCTCATTTGCCTCTAATAATTTTAATGTTTCATCTAATCCTAAGAATTGAATATATCTTTCAATCATATAAGGGAGATATCCAAATTCTTCCGCGAGTTTATGGGCAGTTTTAAAGTTCTGGGGAATTAAATATCAACTCTAAGTGAAACTATTATTACTTAATAAAAATTAATTTTATATATTTGTTATTAATATAGAAAAGAGTAGCATTATGATTGAAGTCGAAATTAAAGTTAAAATTTCTGATCCTAATCAAGTGAGGAAAAGATTTGAAGAGAACAAAGGGGTTTACAAGATTTCTTTGCATCATGAAGACACATACTTTAATATGCCTAAAGGATTAAGGGATTTTAAACAAACTGACGAAGCACTAAGATTAAGAAAATCCATTGAATTTAATAAGGATAATTCGGAAAAAACTCAGAAAATTAATTATTTTATAACTTATAAAGGGAAAAAGATTGACAAAACAACCAAAACGAGAGAAGAGATCGAAGTAAAAATAAATGAAATTGAAGACATGAAAAATCTTCTTATAATATTAGGGTTTCAAGAAGTTTTCATTGTCGTTAAAGAAAGAGAATTATATGAATTTTTATTTAAAGATGTGAGAATCGAAGCTTTAATCGATTATTTACCTATTTTAAAGCAACATTTCGTAGAAGTTGAATTAATGACCGAATCGTACGAAGATATAAAGAAAAGTAGGAAGATTCTTTTTCAATTTTTAGAGAAATTTGGAATTAAGAAGGAAGAATCAATTAGAAAATCTTATTTGGAATTAATTGCAGGAAAATTAGACAAAATATAAAAAAAATATCAATTTTTTAAAAGTTTAAATTAAAAAAAAAGGATTTAAAAGATAAGTAGGTATTCTATTTTAAGCGTGTTAACTCTTATTGAAGGCACTAAAGGCTTTTTATTTGCCTCTAATAATTGTTTAGTTTGATCTTCTCCTAAGAATTGAAAAGATCTCTCAATCATATAGGGAAGATAACCATATTGTTTAGCAAGATTGACGATAGAATTAGTATTTAAAGAAATTAAAAATCAACTCTAATTGAACATAACATTTTACTTTTGGACAATTCTGTCCTATTGTTTGAATATTATTATAAACCATAAAAATATAATTTAATATTAAAAAGATTTCTATTAAATTTTGAGAGAAAACGGTGTGTAATAAATGCAAAAATCAAAAAAAATAAATAAATTGCTGATTATAATACTTATTTCAATGTTTATCGTAATTCCATGTTGGTTAATAGGTATACAGAAAGATATTGAAATTCTCATTGATGATAAGAATCCTAATGAGATTGTTTATATACGACCACCTCAAGAATCTGATGTTTACTACGAAGCCACGCCCGGATTTGCATATGCCGTTTACGTGAGCGGAGATTACGCCTATGTGGCGGGTCATAGTTCGGGTTTGGCTGTCGTCGACATTTCCGACCCGACAAACCCAGAATGGGTCGCCCAACGGGACACGGACGGAGAGGCAAGGGGAGTTTATGTGAGTGGAGATTACGCCTACGTGGCGGATTTTGGTGAGGGCTTGGCGGTCATTGATATTTCCGACCCGACAAACCCGGGAACGCCCGTCTACGAAAACACGACCGGATGGGCATTTGATATTTACGTGGATGGAGATTACGCCTACTTAGCAACTTATGGTTCGGGCTTGGCGATCATCAATATTTCCGACCCGACAAACCCGGGAACACCTGTCTACAAAGAGATTATCGGATATGCGCGTGACGTTTACGTGAGTGGAGATTACGCCTATGTGGCGGCTGGTGGTACGGGCTTGGCGGTCATTGATATTTCTGACCCCACAATCCCGGGAATGGTCAAATACGAAAGCACGGGTGTAAATGCATATGGCATTTACGTGAGCGGAGATTATGCCTATGTGGCGGATAGTAGTTCGGGCTTGGCGATCATCAACATTTCCGACCCGATATTCCCAGAATGGGTCGCCCAACGGGACACGGACGGAAATGCATATAGCGTTTACGTGAGCGGGGATTACGCCTATGTAGCAGATTATGGTTCGGGCTTGGCGATCATCAACATTTCCGACCCGACAAACCCGGGAACGCCCGTCTACGAAGACACATTCGGATTTGCACGCGGAGTATATGTGAGCGGAAATTACGCCTACTTAGCAACTTATGGTTCGGACTTGGCTGTTATCGACATTTCCGAAAATATAGATCCGGGGGCTCCTATATACGAACCCACGACTGGAGATGCGCGTGGTCTTTATGTGAGCGGTGATTACGCTTATGTGGCGGCTGGTACTTCGGGCTTGGCGGTTATCGATATTTCCGACCCGACAAACCCGGGAGAACCCGATTTCGAACCCACCTACGGAACTGCAATGGATGTTTATGTGAGCGGAGATTACGCCTATGTGGCAGATTATAGTAATCGCTTAGCGGTCTTCGATATTTCCGACCCGACAAACCCGGGAGAACCCGATTACGAAGTCACGGACGGAAATCCAAACGGCATTTACGTGAGCGGAGATTACGCTTACATAGCGGATGGTCCTGCGGGCTTAGAGATTATAAACATTTCTAACCCGACAAACCCAGGAACGCCCGTCAGAAAACAAACGGCCACTGCTTGGGGTGTTTACGTGAGTGGTGATTACGCCTACGTGGCGGCTGGTACTTCGGGCTTGGCGGTAATCGATATTTCCGACCCGACAAACCCGGGAGAACCCGATTACGAAGACACAGACGGAACTGCATATGATGTTTACGTGAGTGGAGATTACGCCTATGTGGCGGATGGTGATTCAGGTTTGGCAGTTATCGACATTTCCAACCCAACAAACCCGGGAACACCCGATTACGAAGACACGGACGGATCTGCATATGGCGTTTACGTGAGTGGAGATTACGCCTATGTGGCGGATCGTTTTGAGGGTTTGGCGGTCATCAATATTTCCGACCCAACAAACCCGGGAACGCCCGTTTACGAAGATACGGCAGATGTTGCATATGACGTTTATGTGAGCGGTGATTACGCCTACTTGGCAGATTATTCTTCAGGTTTAGCAGTCATTCAAGTCCGACAGAGATATCATTTAATAGCACCAGTAATTACAAGTGCTCCAAGCGACTTTAGTGCAGAGCAGGGATATACAGGGAAAAGTATATCGTGGACAGCAACTGATAGGCATCCAGATACTTATACGATTGAACTAAAAGGGCCTGGATTAGTCGCAGGACCGACGGCATGGACATCAGATGCTGCAATCAATTATAACATCCAGGATGGATTAAGCGTAGGATCATATGAATATAGGGTAAACTTCACAGATGTTCATGGTAATTCGGTTCTTGATAATGTTACGTTTATAGTCGAAGATACGACCAATCCAGTTGTTATTTCGAGCCCTTTCAATGTTATTGCAGAAGAGGGATATACAGGACAGAGTTTTTCGTGGACGGCAACCGATGCCAATCCAAACACTTACACGATTGAACTGCAAGGATCTGGAATAGTTGCAGGTCCTACCGTTTGGACGAGTGGAAACCCAATTATCTACAATATACCCGATGGATTTACAGTTGATGTTTATACCTATAAAGTTAACTTCACTGACGATCATGGTAATTTTATCGATGACACTGTTACTTTTACAGTTGAAGCTTTAGCCAAACCTGTTATAACACATAGTCCTAGTAATTTCAACGTAGAATTTGGTTATACTGGGCAGAGTTTGTCTTGGACAGCAACTGATCTCAGTCCTAAAAATTACACAATTGAATTGCAAGGTACGGGAATAGTTGCAGGTCCAACTGCTTGGATTCCTGGTGTAGCAATTATATACAACATCCCAGATGGCTTTGGATTGGGGACTTATATCTATACTGTAAACTTCACAGATGACTATGGTAATTCTACCACAGATAACATTATTCTTACAGTCGAAGATACCACAAACCCTGTTATTACTTTTAGCTCAAATGATATCACAATCGAGATTGGATATAGCGATTTGAATATTTCTTGGACGGCAACTGATATATTTCCAGGCACATATACTATCGAACTAGAGGGGTCCGGAATAGTTTTAGGTCCGCTCACATGGACAAGTGGCGACCCAATTAACTATACTATCCCTGATAGTTTAAGTTCAGGTGTTTATACGTTTAATATTACTTTAACTGACGATAGTGGAAATTATGCCTCGGGTATTATAACGGTAACTATTACTGGTGGAACTTCTGGAGGTATTCCTTTTGGTAACACTTTCTTGATAATTACTGTATTAAGCATTTTTGGGTTAATTTTTACCAAAAAACGGAAGATAAGAGTATCTCTACATAAATAATAAGTAAGCAGTTAATTTTTTTTATTTTTTTTATTTATCTCAGTTAGCTGTAGAGCTAATTTGTAAATTTAGTAATGCTTGGAAATACATTTCTTATTGGCGGTATCCTACATTATTTGTTTTCAATGGACATAATATAACATTATTACTTCAATTGATCTGGTTAGTAGCACCAATTGTTATTTATTTTATTGCTATTAAATTAAAAAAAAAGGATTTAAAAGATAAGTAGGTATTCTACTTAATTATTAATTTATCGAGTTCTGCTATTTCTTTCTCTAATTTTCTTCGATATTGCCTCAAATTATAATTCTGATAGACTTTTTTTATTAAATCTTTCTGTATAGATTGCGATTTTCTCGATATTTCGTGAATGACACTCAAGAATTCATAATATTCAATGTTATTTTCTACTAATTCATTCATTATGTTTCAATTCTCCATTTTAAGTTATTTTTATTTTCTTACAATTACAAAATAGCAACATACAATTAAAAATAATCTGGAGTCCAGTCTTTGTGGGTTCAGAATTCTGAGTAATACTAAATAATGTGATTCTGTAACACTTTAAAACAATAAATGGGAGGACGATCCCATTTTTTAAGCGGTTTATATCTTCAAGTCTTCATCTATTCTTCTTTTCTTTCTAAAATTAAGTCGAACGGGCCATATTGAATGCAATTCTGAAGATTTCAAAATCCTATTAGCTATTAAATTAATTGCTTTTGAAATTTTATGAACTTATATGTATATTATGAATATTTTTTCAAAACTGAAATAGTTTTACGCTGATTTTTTCTTTAATTCGGTATATTCTCCATCTATTATTTGGGAGATATATCTCCTTCCTTTAATTACCCACATAATTTTATGGCCCTCTCGAGCTTTTTTCCCCCATTCTGACTTTTTGTTGCGATTTTGTTCGATAAAGCGGTACCCAAATAAATCAACATATTTAATTCCGCTTGAAAATTTTTTAATTGGGTATTCGATCTCATCAATTTCAACATTTTTTCCTCCTTGAAACATTGCGTTATATATTTTTAAACCTTTTTCCTTCAAATCTTCCATTTTACATGCACCATATGATTTTATGAGTAAATAGTTTTTTAATTTTTTAATTTTAATTTTTGTTTGCAAACTCTATAACCCAACTAGGTAAATTGTCTAACTGATTGTTACTAAAAACTAATTTCTTAAGTGACAAAAGATTTGGGCAAGGATCTGGATATTTTTCTAGTTTACAATAAGATATTTCCAAGGATTCTAATTTTGATAGGTTACAAATCGACGATGGAATTTCTTTAAGATCTTTGAGAGACAAACTTAATATGAAGCCATTTTTGGCAGCTCTAACGCGACCTAATCCTTTATACCCTATTTCGGTATTTTCTTTAATTAGTACTTGTTTAGCTTCGTCTGATAACTCAAACTTTTGTAAAAAATTCTTTAATTCGCTCCTAAATTTCATATAATCTAAATAATCGATATCAAGAACAAATTTCGAGTCTGTTGAGTTTAAGTTATAATAAGTTCTAATTTTTTTTAACGCTTTTTCTCGAATTTCTTCAAATTGAGGATACTCGTCTGTTTCAAATAAATCTAATAGTTTTTTAAAGAAATATATAGATTTCTCATTTTGGATCGCCCATAATAAAGGTTCATGTTCCCGAGCTGGAAAGTTCTGGATCAATACTTTAGCCGCTTCAAATCTAACTAGAGTAGATTCATCAGAAATTAAGCAATTTTCAATTATGTTAAAGGTTAGTTCGTCTTCAATCGATAATTTACCGATATATTCTAAGCCTAAATATCTAATATCCTCATTATCACTTTTATTTATTAACGATTCGAATAGCTTTAAGGCGTCCTTCTTTCCTACTTCGTTATTAAGAACTTTGAAATAAATTTTTTCAGGTGTTAATTGATCGCTCATTTTTACTTTAAACTTTCTTTTACTACTTCGTGATGACATACCGTCAATGAGAGCGTTTTAGGGGCAATCATTTCGATGTTTTTCATAACATGCACATATGAGGCTAAGACTATTAAATTTTCGTTATTACCTTTTAATTTTACATTTTCTTGGATATTACAATTATCAGCGACAATAGCTTTTTCGATTTGAACATTACTTGAGATATGTGTCCTGTTATAGATTAGGCATTCCTTAAGTTCGGAATAGTTGTTAATAAATACATTGTCGCCAATTACTACATTCGGACCAACTTTACAATTTCCTCGAATTACAACGCTTTCACCAATTGTACAAGGAGGATAAATTTTTACGCTTGGGTGGATGTCTGTAGAAGGTTCTATTAAATTTCTTACATTTCCTTTCTGATTTTTTATTAAATCGTTCATTAATAGAACATTTCCTTGCAATAAATCGTAGGGTTTACCAACATCGCTCCATATTCCATTAATTGGGTAATGATAGAGCTTATTTTTATCGGAAACTTTAGGAAATACATCTCTTTCAATAGAAACTTTTTTGTTTGGCTCGATAAAGGAAAATATTTCAGGTTCTAGGATATACACACCAGCGTTAATAGGCATAGGAACGGATTTGCCGTCTGGAGGAGCGTATTCGTCCTTTTCAAGAAATTTTAGTAGTTGGTGCGTTTCATTATTTACTATCAATACGCCATATCTTGAGGGATCCTCTACGGTTTTACCAGCTATTGTTCCAATACCTTTACAGTTTTCGTGAAATTTAAGCATATCGCTAAAGTCATAATTCAAAATTACATCTCCATTTAACATGAAAAAGTTATCGTTTTCGAGGTAAGATTCTGCTAATTTAATTGCTCCCGCAGTTCCCATTGGATGTTTTTCGTCTGTATAATGGATTTTTATTCCTAATTTTTCTCCATCCTTAAAATAACTTTTAATTATATCAGCCATCACACTTACGGCTAAAACTACTTCTTTAACTCCAGCTGCTTTTAATAAGAGTATCTGCCGCTCAATAACTGGTTTATTCACGATTGGAATTAATGTTTTGGGTATAGTACATGTTAATGGTCTTAATCGTGTTCCCCAACCGCCCGATAAAATTATTGCTTTCGTCATTTTTTTTAATATTAAGTTTTAATGGGATGTATAAAATAATTAAAAAGCTCTTTTTTAAAAACTATTTTGGTAATTAATATTTTCATCCAATTCATCTTCATACACTTTATCGTAATCATTATTTCTAACATTTGAAAAAATCCAAACAAATATTATAAAAATAAAATTTAACACAGCACATATAATAAAAAGGGTCGTAATACCAATCAATTCTGCTATCGGTCCTGATATTAGCATTGCTATTGGAGAAACTAAAGTAACTATAGTTATCACATTAGACATAACTCGTCCTTGTTTATCTGGAGGTATGACGGTTTGTAAAATCGTTAAAAACATGGTGTTAACAAAAGGAACAATAAACGCAAACATAAAGCCACCAATACTAATCATAAGAAAATTTTGTGGAGGTGCCAAGGCTAATATTAAATGTCCAATCTCGCCTATTAAAATTCCAGTAAAGATAATTAAGGGTTTTTTATTCCAAACCTTTTTACTAACTACAATTATTGCTCCAACAAACATCCCAGCTTGAATTGATGCTAGAACAATAGCTAGATTTGCCACAGATCCAGAATGAGTCCCACTTACATAAGGTATCATTAATGTACTAAAAGGGTTTCCTAAAAAATTTAAAATGGTTGCTACAAAGAGCAAGATTAGGAGCCCCGGAACAACTTTTATAGCTTTAAACCCTACTTTAAATTCTCTAAAATATGATCTTTTATGCTCAGGAAGAAATTTCTTTACTAGAGGGGGTATTTTTATCAATAATAGAGGGGTAATAGCAATCAAAAAAGTAAGAACGTCAACCCATAATATTTGATCAATTGGAAATAATATTAACAAAATGCCAGCAATAATTGGACCCATTGTATTAACTAAACCGGTAAAAAAGTAATTAATACCATTCATTCTGCTTAAATGTTTCTTTGGTATCATTAAAGGAATTATTGCGTTTACAACTGGCCAATGAAATGCTTGAAATATCCCTCTAATACTATTAATCAAAATTATTAACCATACTTCATGAATATTAAAGAAAAATAAAAAAATTAAACTTAAGGTAGTAAGTGCTTGACAAAAATCAGAAAGCCCAATTAAAAGTTTTCGATTCCATCTGTCGGCAAATACGCCAGCGAGAGGTCCAAGAATAAATATTGGTAGAAAAGAGAAAAAAGAGGCTAGTGATACCATTGTCAAGCTTCCAGTTTCATAATAAATCCAATAAATTAGTACAATTTGAACTATAGATGATCCTAACAACGAAAATAATTGACCTGACCAAAAAAATATATAGCTTCTAAAAGTTTGTCCCGTAGCAGTTGTTTCCATCTTTTCCAACAATTGAATTATATTTTAAACTAAATAAGAAGAATTTTTCTTAATATCTTAATATTGTTATATGTCGTTAGTTATTTTCTGTGAATATAAAAACTTACCTGGTTCAATTCCTTTTTTTTCTGCCATCTTGTAAAATAATAATTGAAGAATTATTATTTCCATTATCGGTGCTAAATGAGGATCCTTTATTTTATGCTTATAAGTTATAATCTTAGGATCGTCGTGTAACTTCTTTGCTTTCTCGTCAAATTCTTGATTTGTAATGTGCAGAATTTTTCCACAAGCCCAATCGTTAACTAATTTATCTATGAATTGAATGTTGAATGCGAAATTCTCTTTATCGGATGAAAGAATTATAAGATTAGTACTCTCTTTTAAGCATTCAATACCACCGTGTCTAAAAGTTGATATAGAACTTGCTTCCGAATAAGATTTAACGATTTCCTTAAAATTTAATGCCGCTTGATGCGCAGAAGTTAATGAAGGACCTCTTGAGAGAATTTCTAGAAAATCAATATCGTATCCAAATGAAGATAGAAGTTCTTTCCATAACTTATTAATCTGTTTCTGATCTTGTAAAAATCTTCGAACTTCCCCTAAGAAGGCTTCTACATTTTGAATTTCGGTTTCATTTGTAAAGAATTCGCCTATTATTGTTTTTGCCATAACATACAGTAATAGTAGCGTACAAACATAACTTTTCGTAGTAATTGAAACCTCTTCGTCAAAATTCATATAAACTTGTAATTCTGTCATGTAAGCTAAATAACTATCAGGATTATTCGTGATTCCAATTGTTAACGGCTTATCATTAAGATCTATTGCATTTATTTTCCTTAATAATTCTCTAATTTCTCCAGATTCGCCAGATTGTGAAATAATTATAATTCCTGTGTCTTTAAAACAATTCTGTTTAACGTTAGGAAAGGTATTAAACAAGAATTCTCCTGCTTCTCGAATTTCAACAGCGATTCCATACTGGTTTAAAATATAATAAGGTAAGTATGAGCTGACGAAACTAGAACCCATTCCCGTAAAAATAAGTTTGGTAATACCCCCTCTCTTAATAAAATCTCTAATTTTTAAAAATTGAGGTTTACCTTCTCCTACAATGTAGTTAAACGTGTCTTTAAGAGCGTCTGGTTGAGATTTTAGTTCTTCTAAAAAATTATTCATATATAATCCCCAAAAAAGCATTCAAATATTAATTATAATTAATTATAATAAAAAATATAAGATAAAATTAATTTAAACAATTCAGATTTAAATAAATATTGAAGTGATATTTTTTGCCTTGTATACACGGTCTTGATATTATCAATTGCCCAATTTGCCGAATGACGAAATCTACAGTTCCTCGAAACCCAATTAACATTAAGGCAGCAAAAATCGAAAATTTAAGACCAGAAAATCCGTTTTTTAAAAATTATATTAACAATAAAAATAGAACTGAAGAATATTTAGTTAAAAGCAATAAATTATTACAACCAAATTTGATAAACCGATTACCAGCGCCAAACCTCATAAATCAAATTCCTAATTTTGAAAGTAAGGAATTAATTAATAAGTTAAACGAGTTAGATATTGATAAATGGGATAATTACGGAATTTCTAAAAAGGTTTCTCTTGAAAAACCTGAATTGAAACTTGATTCTGATTAGACTTATTTTAAAATTATTTTAAAAAAAAATTGAATAATTTATTTCTTTATTTTGTTTTGGCGATTTCCTCATTAATTTTTCTCATGATATCTCTCACATCTCCAAGCTTTAGAAGAGCTGTTAGTTCATTGAATGTATCAATAGTTTCTGAATATAATTTCCCACCGATAGCACCTCCATCAACAACTAACGCATGTCCATTAACAAAGCTGGAATCATCGCTTACAAGCCAGAGAGCAGCTTTAGCAATATCATCTGGTAAGCCAGTACGTTTAATTGGTTGAGAATCAGCAAAGGGTATTTTCAATAACTCTGCCAGCCTTTCAGCAACATCTTGAGGAAGCCCGAATCCTCTTCCAAAAATAGCTGTTGGAATAAATCCCGGGCAAATACAATTTACCCGAATGCCATCTTCACCCAATTCCATAGCAACAGTACGAGTTAAATGGATAATTGCTGCTTTTAGAGCACTATAAATGTGAGGTCCAAAACCTGTTCGAAGACCTGCTATACTAGCTGTACTTATTATAACTCCTGATCCTTGTTTTTTCATCACTGGAGCAGCATGTTTCATTCCAAGAACCACACTACGAAATAATACTTCCATAGTTACATCGAAGGCGTCTGTAAGTGTATCCTCAATCAACCCTCCAACACCACCAAATCCAGCGTTATTAAACATGATATCAAGGTGTCCAAATTTTTCAACAGCGAAATCGATTATAGCTTTAATTTCAGATTCCTTGCGAACATTTGTATGAAAATAGCTCGCTTTTGGTCCAAGTTCTTCTGCAAAAGTTTTACCTTTATCATCTTGTATATCTCCAAACACAACACGAGCTCCTTCTTCAATAAAGAGCTGCACACTAACCCTACCTATACCACTTGCCCCGCCAGTAATTACGGCAACCTTCCCATCGAGTTTTCCCATTTTAACATAACCTCTTTCTTTTTAGAGTGTTTGAAATATTTAATTGTTTAAGAAGAATAATAAGATTCTTCTCTTATGACCTTTTATTTAGATTCCATTTTTAATTAGATATTGTTAAAATAGAATATTTGAATTAAAAATATTTGCGTGATTCATTTATAAAAAAAAGAATTAATTTGATACAATTATTAATATTCTTTTATTTCAACTTTTCATTAATTTGTATAATTAGTCGTTATCTATTAAGGCTATTAAAGTTCTAAGTTAAATGTTTTTTTATATTCATTTTAACATAAGAATTTAAAATAAGAATTTTAAAACAAATATATATGTATTTATATTATTAATTTCTTAAGAAAATCAAAACTCAATAATGAAGTGGTTGAATAATGGAAATTAACGAAGATTTGAAAAATAGTACGCAAGTTGCCTATATTAGCATGGAGATTGCAGTTGATTCGAACATTCCAACTTATAGCGGTGGTTTAGGGGTTTTATCTGGAGATACTGTAAGAGCAGCGGCAGATTTAGAGCTCCCTATGGTTGGATTGTGCTTATGTTATAGTTCAGGTTATTTCTATCAATTTTTTAACGAATATGGCGATCAGAAAGAACGTGAGATCAGCTGGAATTTTTTTTACGAATTTGAAAAAATTGATAAGCCAATCAAGATAAAAATTGAAGATAAAGAAGTGTTAGTATCTGCTTGGCTATACAGAGTAATAGGTCAATCAGGTCACATACTCCCGATTTACTTATTAACTACAGATGTTGAAGGCAACGAAGATTGGATGAAACAAATGACGGGTTCTTTATACGATTCCACATCTCGTTGGAATAGAATAGTACAAGAAATGATACTCGGAATTGGGGGTTTGAAACTTTTAAATTCTCTAGGATACAACAACATAAAAACCTACCATCTAAACGAAGGTCACGGTTCTTTCTCAATAGTAGAACTTTATAATATGTTAAAAGGCGATCTTGATAAAGTTAAAGAAAAAGTCGTGTTCACTACTCACACACCAGTTCCAGCAGGTCACGATCGATTTGATAAAGATTTAGTTAATAAAGTATTTGAAGATAGAATGCCTACTGAAATTCGAAAAATTGCTGACGATAAAGGTCAATTTAATATGACATTTCTAGGAATGGGGCTTTCTAGATATAGAAATGGAGTTGCTAAAAAACACGGTCAAATATCAAAGAAAATGTTTCCTCAATACGAAGTTGATTCAATTACTAATGGTATACATTTATCTTTTTGGGTCAGCAAGCCATTTCGCCAGATATTTGACAAAAAATGGCCAAATTGGAAGTCAAAACCTTCGATACTTCAAAACGCAATTGAATTAGACGATTT
>JAUWZT010000109.1 GCA_030615145.1 Promethearchaeota archaeon
TTTACCTGCTGAAGGTTTGTCTTTACAGATGAAAAAGTTCTGCTATATTCATAATAGTAAATGTAATATTCTCTCTGATAACTTCTTGAGCTGTAATAAAATCTGTGAAGTGGTAGCAAACAAATTAATCGAATTCCTACAACTTAATTTATATCCGTATATTAAAAAAAATAGTTCGGATATCTGCGGCGATTATCCTTTATTTAAATTGTTTAACTACAGCAAATTATTCTCTGTTTAATAAAGTTGTGTTATTAAGGAATTTTGTCGGATACCTAAAAAGTTATTAGTCTTACTATATATTGAATAATCTGAAGATAATATCTACATATTACTTATTTTTAAGATTATTATCTATATCTGTTTAAATAAGGTTTATATATTACTTAATAAATATATATTATTAAAACTTAATGTGATTTAATGTCATTTAGAGATAAACCCTTATCTGAATTAACCGAGAAAGTTTTTTCTGAGAAATATGAATTTATTAGTGGACCGCAAAAATTTAAAGGGCAATCCGGTAAATACTGGACATTTAACGCGGTTATTAATAACGGGAAGCATGGTAGATATGGCGTATTTATTCGAGATTGGAAAAGAGAAATATCTATTACACAGTTAAGACAACTACATAAAGCATGCGTTGATATCCCCGATATAGAAGGGGGGATTATGATTTGTAATATTGCCACAGATTTTTCGCGTGATTATAGTACTCAATTTGGAATTCAGCTTCTATCAAGAGGGCATTTAGTCTCCAAACTGAGGAATAGAGAGTTCCAATTTTAAAATTTTTTGTTTTAACACATCTATTAGGCACATTCTTAAGAATTCAACATTCTCAAGAAAGTAAATTTATTTAATTCTCATTCTATTTACTTAAGTGAATTATATTAATTAATTATTAAATGTACAAAGTGGAATATTTTGCTAACAAATAGAGTAAAAGGCGTTGAATACGCGATAAGAGAAATAGCTGCTGTTGCCCATGAAGTAGCTAAAAGTGGTAAAACAGTTTATCATTTAAATATTGGAGATCCAGTTGCCTACGACTTTCCTACTCCAGAATTTATTTCAGAGGCTTTATTTAAAGCTAGTCGCGAAGGTAATAATAATTACGTCAATTCATTAGGTGTTATTGAGCTACGAGAAGAGATTAGTAGAGTTCTCAAGGAAAATGAAAACCTCAAAATTGGAATCGATGATATTCTGGTTACTTCAGGAGTTACTGAAGGAATTAATTTTATTGTAGCAGGATTAATCGAAAATGGTAAAGAATTACTTATACCCGGTCCATCGTATCCATTGTATATTAATTATGCTAAATTTTATGATGGAAAACCAGTTGAATATGCGCTTAACGAGGATGAGGATTGGGAGCCTAACATTGAAGATTTGAGGAAAAAAATTACCAATAAAACTCAAGCAATATTAATATGCTCTCCAAATAATCCAACTGGTGCCATGTATGGAGAGAAAAAGATTAAGGAAATAATAAATTTAGCGGGAGAATATGATTTACCTATTTTATCTGATGAAATTTACGATCAAATTACATACGATAAGTCGTATGTCTGTCCCGCTTCCTTAACCAAAGATGTTCCCATTATTGGCTTAAATGGTTTTTCAAAAACGCATTTAGTAACTGGTTGGAGGCTCGGATATCTTTATTACCACGATCCTGAAAACAAACTCGACGAATTAAAGAATGGCATAGCAAAAATGGCGAGAGCGCGTCTATCTGCTAATTCTGTTGCTCAGTTCGCAGCAATAGAGATTTTAAGAACTTCAAGCAATCACACCGTAGAAATGGTACAAAAATTAAAAGAACGACGGGATTACTCGTACGATAAATTGCGAAAAATTGAGGGAATTAGTTGCGTTAAACCTAATGGTGCGTTTTACCTCTTCCCAAAATTAGATCTTAAAGAATTAGGAAAATGGAAAGACGATAAGGAGTTAGTAGTGGGTTTGCTTAAAGAAACAGGCGTCTGTACCGTTTATGGTTCGGGTTTTGGAGATTATGGAAAAGGACATATGCGAATAACTTTTCTACCAAAAGTAGAAATCCTTGAAAAAGTATATAACCTAATTGAAGAATACTTAAAGTAAAGATTGAATCTAACAAAATTTTTGATTTTTCAATATCTTTTTTTAATTTAATATTAGCCACTTAACGTTTGTTCTAAAAACTATTAAATTTTAAAAGTCCTTGAAGTTTAAAAATGGTTAAGGCTAATAATTTTAAAAGAACAAATAATCTCTTAGCCAAGGATTAATACAATTTTTTATTTATATTGATAAAATAATTAATATATTAATTAAAAATGAAATGTAATGGTTTTATGCTATGATTATTAAAATCAATTCGTTAGAGAGTACAATTGAAATTTTTTACGAAAATTACATACATCTTCACGGCTTTTTAAAATTAAAAGCAAAAGATGAAAAAAATAATAAAGAATACATTATTATCGTTCAGATCCTTAATGAACAAACAATTACAGATTACATTTTAACGCGTCAAAAATTAAGAAACGTAAAAATGACCGATTATATTAAATCTGAATTAGAAATGGAATTGCAATATGTCATTCAAGGTCGTCCTATTATTTTTATAGAAAAAGATAAAAAATCTAAAAAAGAGATTCCTCATACCATAAATGTCTTTTTTGAAATTGAAGATTTAATGGAAAGTAAAGTACTGACACCTCATTCCATGGAAATCCCAGAAGATCAGAGCGATGTTCACGAATATTTAAAACATATTTTCCCATCCGACGGAATTTTTATGGGATATTTAGCATCTGAAAAAAAAGTGGAGGTATATTTTCCCTTTAAGTATTTAATGTATCATTTTTTTATAGCAGGTGCTACGGGAATGGGAAAATCAAACTTAAACCAAGTGTTTATTGATGGATTACTCCAACATAATGCTCAAATAATACTTGGTGACAAAGGAAATAAGATATCAATGCTAGCAATTGATATGCACGACGAATATGCTTTAGGTTGTATTAAATATGGAGTAAATGATATTTGCAAAGCCGTAAATTATAATAAAGAGTTGATAGGATCGTGGTTTTACCTTTATCCAAATAAAGGAATACCGCCAACTGAATTAAGAAGCGTTGCGGAGCCTTGTCTGATAAATTACCAAGAAATAAAACCTGAAGATCTTTTTGCAACGGGTTCATTCAATGATTTACAAGTAGGAGCTATTTTTTCAGCCTATAGGAGCGATCAGGAAGATTATATTGAAAATCTATTGACAGATGGATATCGCCCTCCTGGCGGTCACGATGAAAAAACGATGGCTGCAATAAGGAGAAGAATGCATTGGTTAGAATATTCGGAGATGTTTCAATCTAATGCTGCAAGCAAATTACCAGAAATCGTAAAAAAATTGGAAACAGGAGGATTAATTATTTTAAACGCGTCGATGATTTCAGATTTAGAACAATTTCTTTTTAACAGCGTTTTGGCTAGAACATTGTTTGATTTACGCAAATCGCTCAAATCTTCCTCAGATATAGCTACTTTGGAAAAAAAATTAGACCAAACATTACCTAAGAATTTTTATCAAAATTATAAAATCAATTTAAAAGACTTATATGTCAAAACTGGAACAATGGTTAAAGATCCATCAGAAATGCCAATTATAATCTTTACAATTGAGGAAGCTCCTAGCATATTGCGCCCGGAAATGATGAGATATAATAATATATTTAAAGATATTTCACGTCAAGGAAGAAAGTTCAATTTGGGATTAGAAGTAATATCTCAACAGTATTCCCCCATAGACGATACTATTTTATCAAATATGAACACAGTAATTAACTTACCATTAAGGTCTGAAAAAGAAAAAGCTGTAGCTGCGAAGACTTTAGGAGGGGGAATTCAACATAGCGATTTGGAATCATTAACTGGAACGAGAGGAATCGCGTTAATATCTGGAATTTGGCTAACTAACTTTCAAAAATTAAAAATACCATTATACGATGAATACTTTGAGAGTCATTCGAAAAAGTTTTACGAAGATTTCTCGAAAAAAATAGCATCTTCAGGGATATCTCCTCCCCCCACTGAGCTTCCATAATAATATAATTAAAATTTTAAGGTGAAAAATAATTTCTTTTAATTTCGAATTAATCTCGTTAGAAAAATCTTTTGAAGAAAGACCGGAAATATCTATTGATGAAGATGTTAAAAAATTTAAAGAATTCATTAAAGCAAGAAGAGCTAAATGGACTGAAGAAGAAAAGATCGAACTTGAAACAGACAAATTTGATAATGACGAGAGTTTAAGAAACACAAATTCATTATTTAGTGAGATGAATCATCGGCCAATAGAGGGTGAATTGTTCGATTATATAAATAAAGATTTTAAAATAATTGGTTTTGATGAGAGTTCAAATACACTTAGTGGAACTTATGCTAAATTAGCTTCTTTCAAATTTGGAGAATGCCAAGTAACTTTTAAAGATGGAAAATATCACAAAGAAAAAATTATGTATAAACCTATTACGACCTACATAGAAGATAACGAACATAAACTTATTATATACAAGACTGTAATTGAAAATTTCGTAAAAACAATTAAACGAAATTTTTACAAAAGTAATTTGAAAGATAAAGTTGATAAATTAGAAGAGTGGTACGAGTCGACATATAAAAAAAAGATTGAAGAGCATATCAGTGCACACGCTTATTATTATCCTACATTGGGACATGTAGTAGATAGAATAAGAACCGCTGATGAGATTCTAAAATCTTTAGTTAGAATTAAAGAAGAAAGTAATTGGGGACAAAATAAAAATGTTGTATTCCTTGGAGATGGCATTCAAATGTTTCGCCAACATATTTTTCCTCCTAGCGCATTCACGGAATTCTTTTATAGGTTCATTCAATCGTACGATATAAAATACTATAGTTTTTCGAAGACATGTCGCTTAAGAGATGCTCAAGGAAATTTTTTATTGCCAATATGGTCAGAGATATATGAGGATAACTTCTTAGTTGAATTACCGGATCTATCTAAGTATACTAAAAGTAAAGCATATCTTACGAGGTTGCAAAAAGATAGCTCCGCTCTTAGATTTGATATCTGCGATGATTTAGATACAAAAGACGCAAGGTATATTCTTAAGAATTTGATTCCATATTCTCCACAAGGTTATCCCCTTAGTTTGGTGGGGGCACACGAAGCAAGCACTTTATTAGTGTCGGAATATAATAAGTTTGATACGGCATTCATGAAACTTAAATACGATAAAAAAACAAAAAATTACGCACAAAAATGGAGACAAAAAGTATTAGGAAAATAATAGTTTTTAATTTAAATGATTTTAGGATAAGGGATTTATATGATTAAAATTGTGCACATATCTGATTCTCATCTAGGTTATAGAACAAGAAGAGGTACAACAAATAAATGGGCAATCCAAAATTATTCTAAACCTTACGAACAAGAAATTTATGATTTGTTTCTAGAGGTTATGGAAGATATTTCTAAGATTAAAGATTTGGACTTTTTAATTCATTGCGGTGACATGTTCCACAATCCTTCTTTATATAGCTCATATCCTCCGCCAGAGCCCGCAAGAAGAACTTTTAAAGAAGGTTTAGACATTTTTTTTAAAAACACTAAAAATCAAACCCCTTTCATTTATATTGAGGGAAATCATGGAGTCTTTAGAGGGTATGAATATACGCCGTTTGAATCCCATATACAAAAAGATGAATACCCAAATCTTTATTATTTTAAAGAACGAGATTTAACTAATGCCATCAATAATAACCAACCCTTAAAGTTAGAATTTCCCTCAAAGGAAGTGAGATTTTACTTGTTCCCTTTTTTTGAATTTAAATCTTTTGAGATATATGAAGTGGCATACGATAAATGGGTAGGACTACAGCGACCAAATAAAAGCGACGATTTTATCAATATTGCGGTTGCGCATGGTTCAATTGCTGACGGCACTTTACATAGAAAAGTCAATTCTGATGATTTTAGTTATGATTATGTAGCTCTGGGGCATGAACACGGATTAAAGAAAGTTTCCAAGAATCACTATTATTCAGGAAGCTTGCTCCCAATGAATTTTAAAGAAGTTTTGGAAAAACAAGGGTATCTAAATGTAGAAATAGATAAAAAAGCTAAAATCTTAAATATTGAAGAAATCTCTACAAATAAGTTACTCAAAAGAACTTTTGAAATTATCAAAATTGAAGCTAGCCCTCAACACACTTCCGCAGATTTAGAAGCTCTCATCAGAAATGAATTGAAACCGTTTATCTCTGATGAAGGATTTGACCCCAAAACTGCTGCTAGGCTGAAATTCAACTTTTATGGGGAAATAACATTTAAAAAAAATTGGCAAATTAACGATTTAATGACGAAAATCCGGAGCGAATCTTTTTCTCAATCTGATAAGTTTAATATTCTTCAAATAATCTGGAAGATTTTCGATGAATCTGAGGATGCTGAGAACGATATTAGTACTGGCTTAATTCAGGATTATATATTAGAACACCCCGATGAAGAGTTTAAGTCTTTTGTTAAAGAAAAATTAACTGAGGACAAATCCCAGTTTGATGTAGACAAGCTAACTCAATTCGGAATGAAAGCTTTAAAAAACGCGTTAAAATTCATGGAAAGAGAAAAAGAGGTGTGAAAAATGTACATTACAAAGCTTACATTTAGGAATTTCATGGGATATAAACAATTGAGCCTACCTAAAGGCACTAAAGAATTTCCTAAAGGGCTAATACTCATTGGTGGTAAAAATTCCTACGGTAAATCGACCATTTTCGAAGGAATTGTGTTTGCGTTCTTTGGACCTAAAATATTTAAAGGTCGAAATGCCGCTTCCTTTATTACTTATGGGGAGTCTAAAGCAGAGCTTACAATATTTTTTACTTTAGACAACAAAAAATATAATATTTTTCGTAGATGGGGCAGAACCGGAGCTACAACTACAAAATTGTTTGAATGGGACAAAACTACCTACCGCGAAATAAAGAATTTTAACATTGAAAAATTTTTTGAAATTTCTTCAGAGCAAGCGTTAAGTACAGTATTTGTAAGGCAAGGGGAAGTGGAAGAATTGGCAAATAAAAAAGGTGCCGATTTAAGGGAAATGATAATTGACCTTTTTAGGTTAGATCTCATAGATGATGCGCTAAATTTCCTGGATGTCGAATCTAAAAAGAAAAGATTTAGTAAGGAAAATTTAGAAAGGAATAAAGTTCCAATTGAGCGAATTGAAGAAGATATTAATCGCATTACTCTTGAAAATGCGAACTTTGAAAATGTTGTTAAGGAAAAAAAGAAAAAAGAAGAAGAATATGGACAAAAAATTAAAAACTATCCCTCAGATGAATTAATAACAAATTTGGAAAAGCTGTACAGTCAAAAAAATGTTGTTAACGATAAGTTTCTTTCGTATAAAAAGGATTTTGAAGAAAAGATTAAAATTACAGAATTAAACATTGAGGATTTTAAACATTTAAAAAAAATCGTAGATAAAATTGAGGATACTCTAAAAGAAAAGAAAAAATTAACCCTAGAAAAAGAACTTATAGAAAAAAGAAGAGAAGCTACTATTAGGGGTCTAGGAAAAACAAAAGGAAAAATTGAAGATAGTAAAAGGAAAATAACAAAGATGGAAGATAGCTTAAAATTTACAGCAAAAGAAGGGGGATTAGAAAGCGCTCAATGCCCCACTTGCCAAAACGAATTAACAAAAGAGCATTTTGACGAGATGATACTGGAATTTAATACGGATCTAAAGATAAATGATGAAAAAGTTAAATCTATTACAAAAATAATAGATAATTTTGATAAGGAAATTAATTCGTTTCAAAACAAGTTAGAAAAAATTAATGAAAGTGTAATAAGAACACAAGGTTTAAAGGACGATTTTGAAAATTACCAGAAATATGAATCAGAATTAAGGAAAGTTCAAGAAGAATTAGACGGTTTCCTTACGAAATATCAGTCAAAATTCGCTGATACTAAACCAGAAAAAATTAAATTACTCTCTATCGAAAAAGAAAAGATTTACATCGAATTAAAAGCAATTACAATGGAAATTAAAGAAAAACAAATGAATATTAAGAAAAATATCGATAGGATTGTAGACTTGCGCAATGAGATTAAACATATGAAGAAACTGGAAAAAGAAATTGGAGAATTTGAAATTGATATTGATCACATTAGTAAAGCAAAAGAATTCGTTAGGAGGTTTGTCACCGAATATATGGTTGTAAAGCGGTTAGTAAAAAATATCGCATCAACAACTAATAAATATATTAAAGATTTTACTTCAGGTCAATATAGCGATTTAACTATTGACTTGTTCGGTACAAAAAAGACGGGATTATCGCTAAAAATCATGGATAATTTCAATGGCGTTCCTGAGTCAATAGAAGTCCTCTCTGGAGGAGATAAAACCGCTTTGGGAATGGCCTTACGATTAGCAATATCCGAATTAATGAGCAAAATTCGACCTACAAAGGAATCACCGAAGAAAAACCCAAAGATTGACATTCTACTTTTAGACGAACCTTTAGCTGCGCTCGACGAAACCAGAAGAGAGCGAATTCTTAAACACCTAGTAAAATCAAAAACATTTTCACAAATTTTCCTTATCACACATACAGCTATCCCATCAGATTTCAATACACATAAAATTATAGTTAATAAAGATCATTCTACGGGCATAAGCACTGCAAGATTCGAGGGAGAAACTTCCCAAATTCTTTATTGATCTCTAATTCCGATTATAATGGAAAATAATCTGATATTCGTTAAAATTCTAATTTTTTAAATGTATTAACATAAACATCAAGGAATAATAAAAAAAAGAAAAGTGGAAATTTAATATAAATTTGTTTATAAATCTCGTGCCTTAACGGTTTTTCTTCCATTTGCTTTAGCGCGCCGAATGGCATTGTCAAGTATCTTTATTATTATGCCATTAAATGTATCTCCATCAAGCACGCCTGAGCTTGTGTTACATTCGTTTGCTTTTATATACTCTCGAACTTTAGATTTTACATATAGGGGTTCTACCTTAGCCATTTTTTTTCTTCCTCTTCTTATAATTCTTATAAAGTATTAAAAAATCAGATTTTAATTGATTTTTTATTAATATTAATTCTACCATTTGAGTTTTTAAATGTTTTGGCATATCTTAATAATTTTCCAAATAATTTTCCAAATACAACATTATTTGAGCCACTATGGAACTTAAGAAATTAATCGTAAATGTGCTATTTTATTGATGCAGAGTAAAAAAAATCAAATCCTATTAACAATTTAAAACATAATATTATCGTTAAATTCTCGATATCCCAAAAAATTGATATTAATATTAATGAGCGAAATAAAAGAAAAAAGAAAAAAAGTTTTTAGATTTTAATTACTTACGTTTTCTAATTAATATTATAGTTATTACAATAGCTAATCCTATTCCCCCAATAGTAGATGCTATAATAATAATTGTCATATCGGGGAGGGGCTCTTGAATAGTGACTTCCACTAATTTTACTAGAAGTGTGTTTTCCACTTCCAAATTTCCAACAGTATCAATAGCATAATATGAAATGATGTAATCACCCGTAGAAAATTCAGATAAATTAAATGACCCCGTATAATCAATCCAAACAGAATCATTTATTTGATATCTAATACTAAGAACTCCCGATTCCGAACCATCATTCGCCGATAAAGAGAATGTAGTTGATCTATTCACTATATTAGTCCCACTATGAGGAATAAAAGTTATTATGCTAATGGGGGCATTTAAGTCTTTATTAATGATTACATCAGCCTGACCTTCTTTTCCAACCGTGTTATTTGCGTAAAACCTTATATTTACAAGTCCATGACCTAATTTTTCCCACTCTGTTTGATTGATTGTACCAGTTAATCCCGTAAATGTATTATTCGTAACACCATCATCTATAGTGTACCAACTAGAAACTAAATTAACCTCTACTATAGAAATATTGTATTTAGGAGGTATAACCCCAAAAATATCATCCTGATTAGGTGAGTGAATGACAATTTCAGGATTTTTAGGTTCAATAGTAAAATGTCTAATATCTGATTCATACAGACCTCCTATTGAATCGACTCCAAATACCTGAATTGTGTGGTGACCATCTTCGGGCATTGGTATAGTTGAATTCCCTAATATTGTATTGATTGGTTGATTATCCAATGAATATCCCATCCAATCTAAGTCATCTGGGGTAAAACTGAGTAGTAATCCTTCATTTAAATTATCTCCAATATTATAATTGGGGTCCCAGGAATATCCAAAAGCATCCCAATAAGAATAATATGCACCGCCACTATAGGTAGATCTGCACCATAGATAATCAGGATCACCATTATTATCAAAACCGTAGGTTCCATTATAGTCGCCATTAAAATAGAATTTAAATTCATTTTGGTTAAGACCTTCATAGGAATTGCCTAAATTGGATCTGAAATCAAATCTGAGATGGTACCATGTATTAATAGTATATGTGGATACAATTATTTGTCCTGTATTCGTAAAAACTTTAACATTATTCTCTCTAAGAACTACTCCAAATAATGGGTTCCCTGTACTATCAAAGATAATGGTTGACATTGATTTATCGGAGCTTGTAGTTGTATGTGCCATCCAAAATTCAATTGTTCCTTCTGTGTTATTAAAATAGTAGTTGATACGAAACGCGCCATTACCTTTATCATAGCCTTCTAAAACTTTATTATGCCCAAATTTATTTGAAATGGTTTTAACATAGAAGCCACCACCCGTTGATACTTCTTCCCATCCTTTTGGATAAGAACCGTCTGCATCGTTTTCAAATCCATAAGTTGCCGGATAATATCCATTCATCGGTGCTACATAGGTTTTATTTTCAGGTGATGCAATATAAATGGAGTTAATATCAACAATCCTCTGCGCGTAAATATCGTAATCCGATCCGCTTCTAGAGTCCTCCCATGTGATGATCGCACCCCCTGCGCCGTCGCTGCAAATTTTAGGCTTATATTGACCATTACTTGCTGTACATATGGCCACACCATTAGCGGTCCACTGTACATTTCCGGAGGAATCAATTATCTGCGCGTAAATATCGGAATCCGATCCGCTTCTATAGTCGCGCCACGTGATGATCGCACCCCCTGCGCCGTCGCTGCAAATTTCACAGTATCTTTGGTTATCACTTGCTGTACATATGGCCACACCATTAGCGGTCCACTGTACGTTTCCGGAGGAATTAATCTTCTGCGCGTAAATATCTTGATTCGATCCGCTTCTATAGTCCTCCCATGTGATGATCGCACCCCCTGCGCCGTCGCTGCAAATTTGAGGGTCCCATTAGATCGGACTAGCACACGTCAGAACTCCAGAAACACCCGTCATCT
>JAUWZT010000145.1 GCA_030615145.1 Promethearchaeota archaeon
GCTAATAATAATCTCGGTAGGGTTAAAGCAGCGCTTTTAAGATCGGATGCTTTAATAAGATCGTTTTCCAACATAATTATGTCACTTTTATTATCCAAAATTTCACTGCTCTCGAAAAATCCCTTTACTGAATACAGAACATAAAAGCTATTAAAAATATGAATTAAAAGCGCACAAAAAACTGCTGCTTCAAGAGAGCCAAACAAAGCAATACCTGCAAATAAAGCGCCAATACTTAGCGTTCCAACATCTCCAGGAAAGATTTTTGCAGGAAATTTATTATATAAGTAAAATGGAATTAGAATTGCTAAAGCGATAACGGTAAATAAAACTCCTTCTGCGGAATCCCATATTATTGAACAAACAAACAAGGAACATAGTGCAATAATGGATGTACCCGACCCTTCACCATTATATCCTTCTAACATATTTACTGTGTTTGCAAATACTGCGACTATTATTGGCGCAAGTATTGGATAAATAACAGTTAATCTTAATTGCCCTAGGAAAGGGATTGTAGGGGATTCAATTTTAATAAAACCAAAAAAATTTGCCAGAAAAATCAAGGTTCCCGTAAAGATTGTTAATATTAGTTTATATCTCGATCTTAATTTAATTCTGTCGTCAATATAACCAATTAACCCTGATAAAACCACAGTTAAAACAAATATCAAGATTTCGTTAAAGAAACTTGGAAAGAAGATAATTAGAAGTATTGATGCAAATGAAATTCCTATGACGATGCTAATTCCGCCAGATTCCGCAACTTCTGTTTTTAAGTTTTTATGTATATCGATTCCGATGTGACCCCTCCTTTTCATTATTTTTATAAGATAGGGGATAATTACCATTGTAATTGTAAATCCTACAGCAAAGACTATTATTAAATAAACCGCTTCCAAGACGCCCCAATTTAAATCAGTTATCCGAATCATAATTGATCGATGAATTTTTTTAAGTAATTTATATGTACTGGACAAAAATTTAATTTTGTTCTAATAAAATTTTTTATTTTTACGACAAAAAGTAAATAAATAATAGCCCGGCACGGAATTTCGACATTCGAAATTATTCGATAGTTTTCGAACCGTGGTCACGGGGTTCAAGGCCCCAGATGCTTGTCCACTACACCACCGGGCTATGTATTTTATTACTTATATGTTGAAAGGTTTTAAATTTTGTTTAAAAAATGCATTATCTAATAAATCTTTATTGGTTTTTAGAAATTGAATCTCTGCTTTTTCGTCTCTATATTCATCAGGAAGCATTTGAGGTATTGTTTCGATAATTGGGTACCATCGCATACATTCTGAACAGAACAGTAATCCCGTTTCAACTTCAGTTTCAATTTTAATTTTATTTAAAAAATATAATTCCGGTAGAATATTTTCGATATGTTGAAATTCTAAGCTATTAGAAAAATTGGTTATTTTATCTTTTATATCGTGTTTAATAATGTTAAAACATTGTTTACTCAATTTTAATGACGATTTATCATGTATAAAGTTGACTTCCTTAATGCTCGAAATTATTAGTTTCAGGTAAGTATCGATCAAGCTCTTTTCAATAACTATATCGTCCCGAATATAAATTTCTCCCTTTTCCTCGTGAATCTCGATAATATTTTCCTTCTTAATAAGATCAATGTCCTTTTTCTCAAAAAAACTTAAGATTTCCTTAAATTCTTCTTCCTTAGTTTCATATGAAAAGATATACAAATCTAAGGGAAAATGCTTATCAATTGGACAAGCTAAAATGTCAAGCAACCACGGTTTCATTGAGTCACCAAATTAAATGTTATTTATAATAAGTAGCTTCTTAGCTGTTGAATGTATTTATCTATTGTTCTATCTAGTTTCCTTCTTCTATTAAAGAAATCGTCTGATAATTTCTGATATGCGGCTTTAGAAGGTAATCTTCCTCTTTTATATCGAGTCTCCAGAAGGGTTAAACTATCATTTACGCTAAATCTCTCGGCATCTAAAACATCAAGTTTTTTTACAATATTATTAAAGGTTTCGTTTGTCTCCATTAAAATTTTTTTAAATGGCGTGATTTCGTCTTTAATTTGGTCGATTTTTGTTGTATTTTTGGCTAATAAATTCTTATACGTTTTCTTAGCTAACTTTTTACGTTTTGCTTCATTTTCTGCTTTTCTAATTTCTAATATTAATGCATTTTTTTCTTCATATAAAGAACAAAATTCTCTAATTTCATTTGTGGGTATGAATTCCTTTTTAAACAAAGATAATTGTTCTTCTCTTTCTCGAGTTTTAGTAATTAGGATAAATACAGATGATAAAAATGCAATAATTAGCATGAAAATGAGAGGTCTTAGAATTAGATCAAAGATATCTACAGTAAATGTAAAAAGTATTGTTTTACTTTCTAAAGGGCTCACATTTTCAGAATTATAAACTAAAACTCTAGTATCCCCAGTTTTAAACATTGCTTCAGGTAAAGACGATGTGTAATCTATACTACCACAGCCCTCTATAATAACACTAGTAGTTTGTTGGTGTATTAAAAAGTCAAAACTCGTTGTAAAAATATTTATTAGAATAGACTGTTGAAGCCAATTGTATGAAACTAATTTTTCATAAGGTAAATTGTATTCTATGAAAAAGTTAAATTTAGAAAAAGGCTCCAATGAAACTCGATTTTGATATAAAGCTATAGTTAACACCTTTCTAGAGGGGCCTTCAATGGAATCGGTTATTGTGACTCCCAACAATTCACCAAGGTCATCATAAATGTGTACATTTTTAATATCTACGGGAAGGTTTATTGAAAGTAATGGAATTGGTATAATTCCTAAGTTTTCAATTTTGATTTCTTCCTTGATTTTAACCACACCCCAAGGGGATAGAAATATTTCTCGATTTATTTCTTCAATTTCTAACTTTGTTGATAGTCTATCTTCAAAAGTGATTGTAGTTTGATTATTTTCATCTAAATTTTCTAAAAATGGATCTAAGAAGTTTAGAGTATAACTTTGCGCTAAATCATATAACACATTTCTACTACCTATAGTTACCCCCATTCCTTCAATCTCTTTATGAAAATTCAATGTCGTCTCCTCTGGTAAACGATAATTTGATTTTATGTCTCCTTCGCTCTTATATGGTAGTATTGGAAATAACAATCCTGTGAAATTGATTAGTTGAGAAATACTTGCGCCAATAACTGCAAATTTATAGGTTATCAAATTTTGGTATGTTTGCAAAACATTTATGGTAACTTCTTGCGATGGTAAAAGTGGTGAATCAAAATATATTGTTATCATTTCATAACTAAGCATAACTTCATGTGGCCTTTCTGTTAATAAAGTATTATGTGTTTGGCCGGTAGCGCCAAAATAAATTAAATTATTTGAATCCTTTAGCGGGATTCCAAATAATATTGAATTAATAGGATTTTCATTTTGATTTAATATTGTAATTCGATCATTTATATTTACTAAACCATATGAACTAATATTAGTATTCCTTATAATCTTCTTGATCAATATATTTCCGGCTCCTTCTAAACCCCCTGATAATTGAGAGGGTTCATTTTCAGTTTGATTTTGATAATTAAATGAAGGATCATTTTGAAAGTATGAAAACACAACAATAAACAAAAGAAAACTAATTAGTACCAAAACTCCTTTTTTTTTTCTCATAATAAACAAACCTTTACTTACACAAATTAACTAACAATAATTAATACAATTAATAAAAATTTATCATATTTTTTTTTTTATTTCAAGATAAACCTTATTATTTTTAATATGTTAATTTTATTTAATTAATTACAATTTTTGTGATAGTTGGGTTATGTCATCTCGACAAAGTCAATCAAGACGTAAGAAAAGAAGAAGTGGAAGTGCTCCAATGCCTTTAGGGGGAGCAGGTTTAATGAGATTTTTTGAAGATAGTTCAATTGGAATTAAAATAAGTCCAATAACTACGGTAATTTTTGCCGTTGCTTTAATTGCAATGGTAATGTTTGCTTGGTTAGGCATTTTTGAATGGTTGTTTTAAATTTTGTTTTATTATGAATATTTCAGACTTCCAGGATTTAATAAAGAGGCTCTATTATCAGAAAGACTTAAATAGGGGCCTTAAAAGCACATTTATCTGGTTGATAGAAGAAATTGGGGAGCTAGCTACGTTATTTAATTCCCAAAATATAGATAAAGAAAAAGTTTCAGAGGAATTAGCTGATATTATCGCATGGACTGTTTCCATCGCAAATTTATTAGAAGTTGATATAGAAAAAGCATTATTTAGCAAGTATCCAAATAAATGCAAGAAATGCAACTCTTCCCCTTGTAAATGTGGAAAATGATTAAGTTAATATTATTTTGAGAAATAATTCAACTAAATACTAATTTAAAGTGAAGCTGGAAAAGTGAATCTAGAAAGAAAAAATTTATCTTTTATCCACAAAAAGGCATTTATCCACGAGACGGCATTCATTGATGATTTTACAGCAATAGGAAAAGGAGTTAAAATTGAAAGTGACGCTTATATTTCCATGGGAGTTAAGATTTATGGAAATGCTTTGATTCACTCAGATACTTATATAGGTGAGAATTGCATTATTGGACATCCGCAGAGAGGGGATTTATCGGCTCTTATTAAAGATAAAAAAGGGATTACGGATTTTGAGAGTCCTTTAATTACAATAGGAAAGGAATGCACCATCAGAGCAGGCTCTATAATATATTCTGAAGTAATAATCGGGGACAAATGCCAGACGGGACATAACGTTATGATTAGAGAAAAAACAACCGTAGGAAACAACACTTTAATAGGTACTAACACGATTATTGATGGAAACGTAGTTATAGGAAACAATGTAAGTATTCAAACGGGAGTTTACATTCCTTTATACTCTACAATTGGAAACAATGTTTTTATGGGTCCATATAGCAAATTAACAAATGATAAATATATGATGCGAAAAGAATTTGATTTAAACGGACCTAAAATTGAAGATTACGTTTCTTTGGGGGCAAACTCAGTAATTATGCCAGGAATTACTTTAAAAAGGGGGACGATCGTTGGAGCAGGATCTGTAGTTACAAAAAATACTGAAGAAAACGACATTGTTGTAGGAAACCCGGCAAAATTATTAAAAAAAATTCCTAAAGATTGGAAATAAAAAATTGGCAATTCCAATTTAATGAAATTATTCAATTTATCATTAAGAAAATTGATCTTAAGATGAGTTTATTAAACAAAAAAATTTGGATTGATATAGAAGAACCAAAAACGGAAATTATGTTTAATCGTCTTCTAAAAAAATTTCAGAAGGAAGGTGCAGAACTTTTAATCACTGCGCGAGATTATGATTCTACTTTTCAAATTTTGGACGAGTTACATGTTAAGTATCAGAAAGTAGGGGAGCACGGAGGTGAAAAATTGGAAGATAAATTAAAAACTTACATCGATCGCTTGTCTAAACTATACCCATATGTTATAAAATTTAGTCCAGACTATTTTGTAACTTTTTCTTCTGTGGAAGGTACTAGAATATCTTACGGATTGAACATTCCCTCAATAGGTTATAACGATGAGCCTCGAAATGTTCCGGTGTGTAAACAAATATTTCCATATTTAGATCACATAATTACTCCGATGTGTGTTCCAGAAGAATGGTATATCCATCTCCACGCCAATCCTGAGCGATTAATCAGATATAATGGTATCGATGAGATAGCTTGGCTTTCAGAATACGAGCCTAATCCCAATATACTTGAAAAACACGACTTAGAAAAGGGAAAATTCGTAATTATTAGAAGTGAACCTTCATTTGCTAGTTATTTCATAGGAGAACTAAAACCAGAAGAAACGTTAATTAGTCAATTCTTTCCCACAATATTTAATCAATTTCCAAATCTTAAATATTTTTTAATTGTAAGAACAGAAAAACAAGAACTATACCTGAAAAAAAAGTTGAAAAAATATATTGATAATTCCAACGTAATTATTAAGCGGTTTATGCCAAATATGGTCGATTTATGTTATTTCAGTGCGTTAGTAATCAGTGGTGGAGGTACGATCGTTCGTGAATCTAGTTTATTAAATGTGCCAAGCATAGAATTTTTTCCCGGAGATACCGCCCCTCAGGAACATTTTTTAATAAATAATGGTTTCCCTTTAGAGCATATAAAAGAATCTGATAAAATTATACGGAAGTCTATAGAAATTCTTTCTGAAAAACCTCATCACGACAGATTTAGCAATTCATTTAAAAAAAAAATTATGCAATTTGAAAACCCAAACGAAATTTGCTTTAAAATTGTAAAGGAGAATTTAATAAAAGAGATCTAATTAGTTAAAAATTTTTCATATTCTTCTTCTAATCTTTTACCAACCGCGTCCCAACTGTATTTTTTTATAAAACCTTGGGCGCCTTTTACTATTTCATTTCTTAATTCATTATCATTGAGGAGAATTTTTATTTTTTCAGCTAATTTTTTCGAATCTTTAGGAGGAACGAACAAAGCATGGTTCTTTAGAATCTCTCGATATACTGAAATTGAGGAACATATTACGGGTGTTCCACACGAGATAGCTTCTAGCGGAGTTAATCCAAATCCTTCGGAAGATGAAGAAAAAGTTATAAAAATATCTCCCATAGAATAATAAAAAGGGACTTCTTCTTCTGGAAGATATCCCATAAAATAAATGTCTTTATTATCATTTTTCCAATTATTGTACGCTTTTTCCATCAAATAATCTGGTCTACCTCCAATAACTAAATTAAGGCTAGGAATTTCGTTTTTAACCAGTCTATAAGCTTCAATTATGTTACCTACTCCTTTATAAGGAGCTATTCTTCCGATATACAATAAAACGGGGCCTTTAATGTTTAATTTTTCTTTTAATCTTTGAGCTTCGATAGGGTAAGGACTGTACTTTTCCTCAATGCCATTGTAAGTGGTGACAATTTTATTCTTATCAATTTCTGGAATAAAATATTGAAATTCATGCTTAACATAATTAGAAACAGTAGTTATTAACGATGCTTTTTTTGAAACATATTTTATCAAAAACTTTTCTAAAGGAATTCTTGTAAGTTTTGTTTCAAAAGGAGTAAAATCGTGGATCGTGCAAATGAATCTTTTTTGGTTAGATAAAATAATTGGTAAAGCTGCTTTGGCACTGTTAGCATGTACGATGTCGAAATTATTATTCCTTAAGAATTTAATTACCTTGTAACAAAAATTTGGAGCCCAAAAAAATCTTTTTCTAATTAAATCAAACTGAACGATATCCGGGTTGTCTAAATCTTTGTTCCATTTACCAGTAATTAATTTTACGTTGTGTCCTTGCTTTTTTAGATATTCAAAAATTGCTCTGATGACTTTTGCCTCTCCATCAGCGCTATCAGGAGAAACTGTTAATGATACTAAACAAATTTTTAGCTTTTTCATCTAAAATCAAACGTTGTTTTATTGAAGGATCAACTTTTTATGTTAGTTGTTTAAATCCATCTTCAGTTATTAAAATCGTTTGTTCACTTTGAGCTACAAATTCTCCTTTTTGTTCCGCTAATACATAATGAACTTGTATTTTTCCTTGTTGTACTAGTTCTTGGAGTCCAAACATTACTCCCATTCTAAAATCTTTTGCTAGCCATCTTTCTGCAAAAGGAAGCGTTTTGTAGTTCTTATTTATGTGCCCTAAAATTTGTTTAGATGTTTTTCTACGTAGAGGTACTCTTCCTGCATATGGGTTCAATTCGTAAATATAAGAATATTTGGTATTATGAACTGTACCTTCCCCCGTCGAAGCAAATATTTCTATGGCAAAGACTTCACCTTCTTCCATTATATCTCCACCTTGAACACCTAATTCTGGTAATTGTTTTTTTCCATGAACGGTCCACCTTTCAATTTGATGTCCACCAAGTTCTTTGATCGGATTAAATTTAAACCCTTTAATGATATCTTCGATTTTTTTACCCAATTCTTTCGTGTTGATTTTAGGTTTAGCCATCATTTTTGCGGCTTCTAGAGCGACTTCTGTTGCTTGAATTATGTTTTCAAGAGATTTCTCATCGTTAAAACTTACGGTAAAAGCTGTGTCTGTTATGTATCCGTCGATATGAACGCCTAAATCGATTTTAACAATATCTCCTTCTTTAATCGTAAGATCATCATCCTTTATCGGAGATGTATAGTGAGCTGCTATGTTGTTTATACTAACATTAACGGGAAATGCCCACCCTCCGCCTAATTCAACGATCTTCTTCTCTGTGTTTTCAATTAAATTTAATACTTTTGTTCCAACTTGTATTTGTGGTTTGATGTACTTCTTTACTTCTTGAGCAATCTTTCCAGCTTTAGTAAGAGATTCGATTTTATATTTTTTCTCTTCTTCTTCTTCGACTTCTTTATCGTTTTTTTTATCAGATTGATTTTTCAAATTATTATTCTCAGTCATTAAATATGTAAATGTAAAAATTGATAAAAATATTTTTTAAATAAGCAAAATCAAATTTTATAAAATAAAAAAAAAATAAAGCAAACATTAATAATTAAATAAAGTTAATTTTAATATCATACAACTTAATAATTTATCACTTACTAGGTTGATTTGTAATCGAGTGAAAATATTATTTAGTTAATGAAACCTTCGTTTAAAAGAAAGGAGGCAATCATGGTTGTCTGAGAATATCAGTGAGCTCACGGATTTATTAAGAAAATTATCGGCTGTAAATAGCGATATCGAAGGCTCAGCAATAGTTAGTGTTCAAGGGCTTCCAATTTGTTCCGTTTTGAGTAGGGATGTAAACGATGGGATTGTTTCTGCCATGTCTGCCGCTATACAGAGCGTTTCAGAGCGCGCGGTCGAGGAACTTGAGAGAGGTGAATTAAAAAGAATACTTATTGAAGGGTTAAATGGTATCATAATTCTCTCTAAAGCTGGTGAAAATGCTATTTTATGCACTCTTTGTAGCGCCAATGCCAGCCTAGGAATGGTTTTTCTAAATATCCAGAGCGTTTCTAATAGAATTGCGGCTTTATTAGATTAGGGAACGCGTTAAATTAATATTCTATTTTTCAAATCCCGGTTTGCTCCAAACATTTTCTCTATGATTTAAAAAATTGAAAAATCTATAAATTATACATCAAAATAAATAAAAAAAATAAATTTTGGGTTAATTTTATAAAAGAATTAACAATTATAAATTAGCCCCTTTTTTTATTTTCTTACATTATAATCCCCCGTTCCAGTAGATCGGCGCATTCTATGAGTTTTAGATTGTTCATTAAAAAAGTTCCCCTCACTTGCCTCGT
>JAUWZT010000084.1 GCA_030615145.1 Promethearchaeota archaeon
GTCCTTAACCTTATGATTTAATAAGATTTTCCGATCTTCTGAAGGACAGCCCATTACTTTTCTGAATGTATTTAACGATCTCCTGAATGTATGACACGTTACATTTTTCTTAATCTTTAAATCTTTTAACACGTGCTTTAAATATTGATTAAACTGTCTTTCTGTATATCGTTTTGAATGGCTTGATAAAAATAAAGCTTCCGTTTCGATGTTTTTTAATTTTCTTTCGTTAATATATAGTTCTAGAAAAGTAGTTAGTTCTTTTGATATATAATAAGCTTTTTTCCCAGCTTTTCCTATGGTTGTAATATATCTTTTTTTCTTATTAACACCATTATAATCAATATTAATCAATTCTCCTTTTCGCATCCCCGTTTCAGTAAAAATCCTGAATATAAGATAATATTTGAAGTTTCTAAGTTTTATGTAATCTAGAATTGAATCGATCTCTTCTATGCTCATGACCACGTTTTTGTTTGTTTTGGGTTCTTTATGAACGATCCCGTTCCAATTTATTGAATGTTTTGGAATTACTACAATAAAATTATATTTCCTATAATATTCCATAGTAAAGTTAAGAAAACTTATCAAGAGCGTCCATTTGGTCTTTTTACTACTTAGGCTTAGTTCTTTCGTTTGTTTTAAATGATTGAAATAATCGATTAATACGTCTGTCGTAATTTCAAAAATGTGTCCTGGATAATTAAAATATTTTGGTTTTAGACCAAAAAAAGCATTTAATGTCGATTTTCTGGTTTTAACCGATTGTTTTGAATGTTGATAATGGTTTAAATATTTTTCAATTATTTCTTTATTTTCAGGCACGTTCATTTGAGTTTAAACCTCCCTTTACTTGTCATTTCTATTGTTTTTTCGCACTGCAATTCGGATATTGTCAAAAAGACCACGTCTTTATCGAAATTTGTTTTTTCTACGATTTCTTTTGGACTTAACGAAGGATACGCTTTAAATAAGTTAAGAATAGTGTTTTTAACTTCTGGATCAGGTATCATTGAAAACTTCTTAATTAATGTTAATGTTTTGTTCATTTCTCCTAAGATGTTTTGGTTTTCCATTTGTATTTTTTGTAATTCTAATATTTTCTTAGTTCTTTTTGATAGCTTTTCTAATGCGGATGAATTTAACGAAGGTTTTGCAAACATTTCAGGATTCTTTAATTTTCTAAGGTATTCAAAAGTAGCTGTTCTCATAAGGTTAGAAGCGTTTGTATGTTCTTTCTTGGCTATTTCTTGGATTAGTTCTTTTTCTTTTTCTGATAACGATACTTGGATAAATATTCTTTTCTTTTCTTTCTTTTCTTGTTTTTCATTCATTTTTTTTAATCTCCTTTTTTGTAAATTTTCTTAAGATCCTAGATTTGTTTCAGACATATAAATGTTATGATAAAAAAAGGAATAAGTTCAGTTTCACGATCCTTCTATTCTTAAGTATTATAATAAATTGAATAAATTTAGGTTTCAATATCAAATGTAACCTCAAGGTATTCATATTTGGAATTAAGTAATTTTAGTATCTTATTAACAAAAAAATTTAGGTTTTCTGAGTGTATTAGCTTTTCTTCTGCTTGCTCGAGGTAAAACTCGTGAATCATCTTCCTTGTGTCATCTGGCCCATTAATATTAAGAAAATTTACCCAATGTTTGGAAAATCTGCATAACTTTATTAACGTTTTATCAGGATATTTAGATTTATCAAAAATGAGATCATTGTATCTCTTTATGGCTTCACTAACTCTTTTAAGATAATCCGCTATAGCAAATGAATAGCGGCACAAACTTATTAAATTAGATGTAGTTCTTGTATTTCGTGTATTTGCTGCTTGTTCAAAAGATGACAATGCTTCTAACCATTCTTCTTTATGAGAGCCATCGATTCCGTTATTCACCATTGCTACATTTATAATATCGCTCAAATCTACGTCATGACCTCTTTTAATTTTTTTATCAAATATTTGTTTAAGGCTTGACCCTTCAAGATAGCTCCCCGCCCCAAAATCAAGTAATTGATTAAGGTTGTTTGCAGCAAATAATGTTTCACGCCTAAATTCTTTAGTGTTAGGATTATTCCATTCAATTGTTTTTTCCCATTCTCCTGTATTTTTATTTTTTATGAAGCTACAATCTCTCAATGTTGAATCCAATAAAATTATCTGAAACATCCAAAAATCAATGTCGTCTGTGAATCTTTTCCTTCTCCAATCTCTCGTAGTATACTTACCTAAATAGAGTTTCAATGTACCCCTAACTAAAGAAAATTTTCCTTGTTTTAACGCATCGCGGGCTAATTCACAATAATGGTGATTAGGATCATTTGAACATTCTTCTAGTTTCTTAAGAATTTTACGAGCTTCTTCAGCTATAATATCACAGGGGATACTTCCATCGGAAGGATAAGCTCTTGACCCTCCTTCAATAAAATTTTCAAAAAGTTCAAAATAATTTTCTGGAATCGAATACCAAGGATTCTTAAAAGCAGCTTTACTAAAAATGTAATGAGTAAAACCGCTATCGTCTTTCCATGTTTTGTCTAATAGGGGTGAAACATCTCTGAGGTTATCTCCTTTTTTTACTGCGTCGGCTTTTATATCCCAAATTCCATTCATTGAAGAATCCTGCTTAATATTTAATAAAAATAAGAAATTTTTGAAATTATTATTAAATTAAACTTTGTTATGTTTAAAAAGGTAAAAATTATTTTTAAAAATTCTTTTTATAATATAATATAATTTATATAACCATTTTTGCAAGAATATGAATAATTTCTTTTCAGTTTTTACATATACTCCTTGGGATAATCTTAATACAAAGTTGTTGACTGAAGTCAAGTTACTATCACTTAAAAGCATAACCAAAACGTTTCCCGTAATTGAACCAGAATTTTTTGATGATTTACTTTCAAACTTGTATAATTTCAAGCATTATTCATGGGTTCAATGTATTAAAAGAATTGTCGGTCCTAATAATGAAGATTACGATATAGCCCCTTGGAATTTCATATGGGCAATGGATAATGAAGGAAGAATTTTTCAATTCTTAATTCAAAAAGAGAAAAATGAATTTAAAGACTTACAAGCAATATTAGCAGCTTTAGCCCCTCCAGAATTAGGTAAATTGTTCAATCAATATAAAGAAGGAGCCATATCAAGAACTTTATCTTTACTAAATAATCCAAAAAAGATGAAATTTTTAATAGTTTTAGCACCTAAAGGTAAATCAATCGCTGAGGAACAACAATTAATTCAAGTGGATAAAAAAACGTTAGAAAAATTAAAACATATTAATAAACTAAAGCAAATACCTAACATAAAGGGCCAATGGTTCCCTACATCTGAAGTAAATTGTCCAATTTGTAAGGGGCCATTAACAGAGATAAGTGATTATAAAGTTGGATTCGTGTGTCCACGATGTGGATTTAAAAAAGTGAAGTAAAACTAATTTTTTATTAAAACCTTTAATAATGATTTTTATTACATGATGTGATCTATAACTTATTATTGAACCTAAATATAAAAGGAGAATTTTCCAACTATGTTTGTTGCAGCTTTAGACCTAGGAACTACGGGATGTAGGACATTTATATTTGATATAACCGGATCTATTTTATCAAGTGATTATCAAGAGTGGGAGAGCTTTTATCCAATACCTTCATATGTGGAGCAAGATGCAAACTTATGGTGGGAATCAATTAAAAAAACCATTGAAGTAGCCATAAAAAAGAGTGGAATCGACAAATCAGAAATTGTTAGTCTTTCCGTAACAAACCAACGAGAAACAATCGTACCTGTTGATAAGGAAGGAACCCCATTACATAACGCATTAGTTTGGCAAGATAGACGGACAACTAAACAAGTAGAGTTTATAAAAAATAAAATAGGAATAGATAAAATTTATAGTACTACGGGTTTAACAATAGATCCGTATTTTTCAGCTACAAAGATTCTTTGGTTTAAAGACGAAAAACCAGATATCTATCAGAAAACACACAAATTCTTGCTAGTTTCAGATTTTATAATCCATAAACTAACTGGACAATATGTTAGTGATTTTAGTAATTTAAGTAGAACAATGTTATTTGATATAAATAAACTCAAATATTCAGAAGATATTTCCTCTGAGTTAGAAATAGATTTGGATAAAATGCCAGATGCCATTGAAAGCGGAGTTGATATAGGGGAGATCGTTACAGAAGAGACTTTATTCGATAAAAAAACCTTGGTTATTACAGGCGCGGGAGACCAACAAGCAGCAGCCCTAGGAGTGGGCGTCGTCTCTCCGGGGAGAATAAAATTAACGACCGGAACTGGAAGCTTTATTTTAGCTTATTTGGAAAAACCCAATTTCGATCCCCAAAAGCGAGTATTATGTAGTTGTCACGCAATCCCGGGGGTTTGGATCCAAGAAGCGAGTATTTTTACAAGTGGGGCTTTTCTAAGGTGGTTTAGGGACCAACTCGGAAAAGAAGAAAGCATAGTAGCGGAAGAACATAATCAAGATCCTTACGTAATTCTAACGGAAGAAGCTGAAAAATCACCTATTGGTGCTAATGGGCTATTAGCAATCCCCCACTTAGTTGGTGCTGGAGCGCCGCATTGGAATCCATATGCGAGAGGTATAATTTATGGTTTATCTTTAGGTCATAAAAGAAGAGATATCGTTAGAGCGATTCTTGAAGGAGTAGCATTTGAAGTTAAAAAGAATATTGAAGTTTTTAGAAAGCTAGGGATTGAAACAAAAGAATTAAGGCTAACTGGAGGGGGTTCTCGCTCAGATTTTTGGAATCAAATGTATTCCGATGTATTAGGTGTAACATGCGTCAGAAATGTTATTGAAGAGGCTACATCGTTAGGAGCGGCAATATTAGCGGCTACGGGAGCGGGTTTGTTTTCAGATATTGCTAAAGCTGCCGAAAATGTGTGTAAAGTAGATAATAAATGGAATCCTGATTTAAACCGACAGGAGTTTTATCAAGATATTTACCAATTATCGAATGATTTATACAAGCTTTTAAATGAGAAAAATTTTTACAGAACTTACTTTAATACGCTTCAAAATAAAAAATCTGATTAAAGCTTTTACTTCTTTATATTTTCCCTAAAAGTATACGATAATAATCAATTTTAAATATTTAGAATGCTATAAATCTTTTAAATAAAATAATTTAGTGAAAAAATTGGAAGAATATCAACCTAGTCCAATGACTGAACCTAGACCAAAAGTTGAATATAATAAAGCTCAAAGAATTACTGCTACAGTATTTTATGTTTTAATCGTTGCATCATGTTTAGTAATTATTGGAGGTGGAGTTTATTCACTTGGAGATTTTATTACTCCTACTGGTAAAATGGAAGCATTTTTAGCATTAAATCTCGGTTACCAAATAGCTATTATAGGGTCATTCTTAGCAGGTTTATTTTTTCTTCTGATTTTCTTTTTTGGGTTGTTTAAAAAAGGCCGGAAATGGATATTAAGAATTGCATTTAAGAGAAGGGAAGTCGAAGAACAATATAAGAATAGAATAAATGTAAAAATTGTTGCTGGTGGGTTATTATTGAGTATAATTGCAATTATTATTGGAGCAGTATATGCCGTTATTGAAGAAATTTTATTGGGTTCTCCTAGTGGTTCACCACTTTCAGGTCTATTGAGTTCCTTTTCAATAGGGAATTGGGTGTTATTTATAGGAATTTCATTATTACTTATTTCATTTACTGGACTTTTTCTGATTTACTTTTGGAAAAATGGGTATATCGTGATACTTAAAATTATGGGTACATTAGAAAAAGAAGAAAATGAATAAACTTCATGAAATTAAAAAACTTTTCTTTATTTTTACAGTTATTTAAATCAGTAAATTCTCCCTCTTATCTTATTTTTATTAATTAAGTGTCATATCTAAAATCAATGCCCTTTAAGGTTGGTATTGTTTTTAATTTTCTTCAATTACCTGATGTTTCTAAGTACCCATTCGTAATTAACAAACGAAATGACAATATAATTGTTAAAAAGGGATTGTTTGTATCCACTAGAACAATTGAAGGTTATTTAATCGGCATAATTGAGAAAATTGTTTTAGTAAACGAATATTTCTCGGATGCCTTAACAATTAAATCTTATAACAGCGAAAACAATCCCAATATTCTCAAAGGGCTATTTCCTAGTGATGATTTTGAATATGCTATTGCTATCGTTAGGAATTTAGGGATTATAGAGTTTAAAGATGATAGCGAAGAAGAAATTAGATTAATAACAAGGATGACATATCCTGCGAGTCCCGGTAAAGATGTTTATTTGATAGAAGAAGACATTCTCAATAATTTTTTAGGCTTCGATAAAGTGCATGGTTTAAATTTAGGAAAATTAAAGGTATCAAATATCGATGCTTATATAAACATGAATCGATTATTGAATAAACACCTTGCTATTCTTTCGATATCGGGAGGTGGTAAAAGTTATCTTACTTCTATTATTATTGAAGAACTATTAACAAGAAATAAAACTTTTGGAACGCCCGCAATTATAATGATTGATGTCCATGGAGAATACCAATATCTAAATGCTAACTCTACGATAAAAAAAAAAGTTAAAGTTATAGACACTTCATATTTTCAAATTTCTGTACCTAGATTGAGCGCGTATTCTTTTAAAAAATACCAAGAGCAAATATCTAATGTGCAAATAAGAGAATTATCTAAGTACATTAAAATGTTAAGAAAAAATAAAGATTTAAAGAATTTTTATAATCTAAATAACATAATAGATGTAATTGAAAAAGAACCTGACGGTAATAAAAGTACAAAGCAAGCTTTAGTGGGATGGCTTTCTGAATTAGAACATTTAACCCTTTTTGGCTCGCAAGAAAATCCAATTTTAAAAAAAGTCATAAATCAAGGAGAAATTACTATTTTTAATCTTCAAAACGAAATTTCGATTCGTAAAAAACAAATTATAGTTGATTATATTTGTAGTCGTTTGTTTTATCTAAGAAGAATGAATGAAGTTCCCCCTTTTCTATTAATTATTGAAGAGGCTCACCAATTCTGTCCTGAAGCTGCTCATTCTAAGGCACTATCAAAATATATAATTGAAACCGTCGCCAGGGAGGGAAGGAAATTCATGGCGTGTTTATGTTTAATAAGCCAAAGACCAAAAAAGTTAAGCACAACGGCTTTATCTCAAATTAACTCAAAGTTAATTCTAAATATTAAGAACCCCTACGATTTAAAGCATTTAATGGATAGTTCAGAAGCTATCACTAAAGAATACGCTGAAATGATTTCAAGTTTAGGAGTAGGTGAAATGTTATTGATGGGGAATGCTGTAAATTATCCTATATTTTTAAAAATAAGGGAGAGAAAATTTATATCTCAAGTTGAAAATATATCTTTAGCTCAAGTGTGTTTAAATTGGAAAAAATTCCAATCAATTTAAGCCTTCCAGAATTTCTTCTCTAATTTTTTGCGATTGTTTGTTAAGCACAATCATCTTTTTGGTTTTTGAGACTCGGAAGACATTAATAATAGTTCTACTTTCTAATTTCATCAATAATTCTTCTAACATCAATGGGTTAATGTAAGGGAATTCCTTTTTAAGTAGTTCTTCCAATCGTTTATTTAATACTTCTCCTTTATTTTTAATCAAAATATCGATTAAAGAATTTACTACAGGTTTTTGATTCCAACGTTGTGTTTCGATTATTAATCACCTTTTATAAAAAAAAGTATATTGTATTAAAATGATTTTTCTCAAATTAACTTTATGCAACCATTCGATCTTCTTTGGATTGTTCAATGATTCTGCTTTTAAATTTTTCTCCAAACTTTTCATACCATTTAATTACTTCGGGTAATATACTAGGGTTAATTAATTCCGTTGCCTGCTTAAAATGCTCTTTCGTAATTTTTCTTGCTCTTATATTTTCTCTAAGAGCAATCATACCCGCCTCGCGACATAATGTCTCAATATCCGCACCAGAGAAACCATTTAATATTTTATTTAAAACATCCAAATCTATATTATTCGCAAGTGGCATATTTTTAGTAAATATTTTTAATATTTCTAGTCTTCCTATTTCATCAGGTGGGGGTACCAGTAGCATCCTATCAATTCTTCCAGGTCGGATTAAGGCAGGGTCTAAAATATCAGGGCGGTTGGTAGCAGCAATTACCACGATATCTTTCTTAACTTCTAAACCATCTAATTCAGTTAAAAATTGTGATAGAACTTTTTCGGATACTCCCGAATCTGTAGTATGCCTACCTCTACTTGGAGCTATTGAATCAAATTCATCAAAAAAGATAATACATGGTGCCGCCATTTTTGCTTTTCGAAAAATTTCGCGAATTGCTTTTTCGCTTTCTCCTACGTATTTAGATAGCAATTCAGGTCCTTTAATAGAGATAAAATTAGCTTTACTTTCGTGTGCAACTGCCCTTGCCAAAAGCGTTTTTCCACACCCGGGTGGCCCATATAATAAGATTCCTCTAGGAGGATTTATTCCCATACGCTCAAAAATTTTTGGATGCGATAAAGGCCAATCTACAGCCTCTATTAGTTTCTGTTTTAATTCCTCTAATCCGCCTATCTGATCCCAAGAGACATTTGGTATTTCAACAAATACTTCTTTTATTCCAGATGGCATTACTTCCTTTAAAGCCTCCTCAAAATCAGCTTCAGTTACCTCTATTTGTTCAAGTAATTCTGGATCTATCATTTCAGAATCTAAATCAATCTTTGGTAGATACCTTCTAAGAGCTGCCATCGCAGCTTCTCTACACACTGCCATAATATCCGCTCCAACGAATCCATGAGTAATGTTAGCATAATCTTTTAAAGATACTTTTTTGCCGAGAGGCATATTTCTTGTGTGAATTTGAAAAACTTCTTTTCTTCCTTTTTCATTTGGAACTTTTATCTCAATTTCGCGATCAAATCGGCCTGGACGCCTTAAAGCGGGATCTAAGCTGTTAGGTCTATTTGTTGCACCAATAACGATAACTTTCCCTCTACTATGTAGCCCATCCATCAAGGCTAATAATTGAGCAACAACCCTTCGCTCTACTTCACCAGTTACAGTTTCTCTTTTTGGGGCAATTGCATCTATCTCATCAATAAATATTATTGATGGGCTCTTTTCTTCACCGTCAATAAATATTTTCCGTAGTTTTTTCTCAGATTCGCCATAAAATTTGCTCATAATTTCTGGACCGTTTATTGAAATAAAATAAGCTTCGCTTTCATTAGCTACAGCTCTAGCTAACAAAGTTTTTCCGCAACCAGGAGGACCCCTTAGTAAAATTCCTTTTGGGGGATCAATACCTATACGTTTAAATAAAGAGGGGTGTCTTAGTGGGAGTTCAACCATTTCTCTAACCCTTTGTATCTCGCGATCTAATCCACCAACATCTTCATAAGTAACATAATCAGCTCCCCTTTCTTCGTCTTCAGTAATACGTTCGCTAATATGTAGAGCTGTTTCGGGTTTGATTATACAAACTCCATTTGGTCTTATGCTTATAACTTTAAACGTAATCTCTCGACTTATTCCTATTGAGATAAATATAAAATCATCGATCGTAACAGGATAATTATTTAATTTTCGTTTAACGAAAGTTTCGAATCTGGGATTGGACTTTATTTTTACGCTTATTGGCGCCAAAACAATATTTTGAGCGGGGTGAGCGTTGACCTTCCGGATTTGGATTGTTTCATCAATACTTGCTCCCGTATTTTTCTTTAATCTAGAATCGATGCGAATAATGCCTAATCCACTATCTTGGGGGTAACTCGGCCAAGCGATTCCCGCACTTTCTTTCTTTCCAGAAAGAGCGATGACATCGCCAGTTTGAATATTTAACTTTTCCATAGTTTCTTGATCAATTCTAGCAATATTACGACCAATATCCCTTTTTTTAGCTTCTTGCACCCGCAGTGCAACTGTTTGTGAATCTTTACTATTTGTTCCCTTTTTTTCGTTCTCTTTAGTTGACATTTTATATCAAATAAATAAAGTATAATTTTCAATATATATGAAGTAATAATTTTGTAAAAATTTTACCTTTTTTTCTTTTTTTAAGTTTTAATTTTATTTGAAGAAGTTGTCCAAAGACACCTGTTTTTTAGAAGAGTCTTGTTTTTTCAACCGTTCAATTGCGTTTTCAACCCTGGTTTTTGAAAAATTGTGTTGCTCTATTAGTAATTCTTTAATTTTCTCGTAATTAATTTTTTCCCAGATTATCTTTGGATATTTTTTTTTTACATCTGGATATAAAAAGATATCTTTTATTTGGTCAATCAATTCTTTTTCTAGTTGAATTTCTATGTTACCAACTTTTACATTATTTTTTAAAATATTTTCCAACGAACCAAATTTCTTGATTAGGTCATAAGCCTTATGTTGACCAATTCCCTTAATTCCTGGGAAAAAATCTGTTCCTATTAATATCCCCATCTCTATCAACTGTTCTTTAGTAATATTTAAATTTTCAAGAAATTTAGATAATGAAATGTATTCTATATCTAAAGTCACGGTAGTATCTCTAACCTTTTTACTTCTGCTTATTGCGAAATTTCTAATTAACCTTTTTCCTCCAAATAATAATGTGTCATAATCCTGGGATGCGCACGCCCAAGCATCACCAGCTTCAACTAGAAAGGCAGATTGAGCCTCACCTTCAGAGCTCGCCTCTACAATTGGAATCCCCAGATATCTTAATAATTTTTTACTATCTTCAATCATGTTCGTATCTAATTTAGATGTCATCTGAGCGAATTTTTTCGCTTCTCTAAAATCTTCCTTCTCCTGAGCTTTTATCATCTTTTCCTTAGCATCTTCTTTAATTCTCCTTCGTTCTTTTATTGTTTCTAATTTTAATTCAGAAGGAGTCCCATCAAACACATAAATTGGTTTGATATTATGCTCTAAAAAATTTATTGTTCGATAAAATAATCCAGATAGATGAGAAGTCACATTACCATTATAATCTTTTAAAGGAGTGCCATCTCTTTGCCTAATAATTGCTAGAAATTGATAGATCGTGTTAAATGCATCAATGGCTATGCGTTTATTTAATAGGTTATCAAATGTAATAGTCCTTCTTACATCTTTCACTAATTCATTTATTTTAGTACCCATGTTTTATCTTTTTTATTTTTATCCAATATTTATTTACATTTTTTCCTATATATTTTGCACTATATTTTTTCCTTAATCAGTGGTCGTCTTTTTAATTTAGATCCACACATTTCACATATTTTATTAAAATCTTTAGGTTTGAAAATTGTTTTACAATAGGGGCAATATATCTCAAAAAATATCTTTTCTTTTATACCCTCCTTAAACATAGGCATAAATTTTATCTTTAATTCACTACATAAATTTTCCATAGAATAATCGTTTGTGTAGAGAACAATCTCTTGGTTATATGTGTCCATCAATTCTAAAGCTAATGCAATTAATTTCACATCAGCATTAGATAAAACATTTATATCGCCCGTCAGTTTAGATTTTGCGTCTACTATGTTAATGTAATTTTCATTAGCTTTTTTTATAATTAATTTTTCTAGTTCAACTGCCACTTCTATTCTATGTATAATATTTCTATTCTTATCTTTATATCTTTTAACTTGAATCTCATCTATAATTTCTGGAGTAGTGAAAATTGTCTCCTTAAAAAAATTGAAATCGATACCTTTTAAAAAAATGTTAGTATCAAAAACTAGAATTGAACTCTTCTTCAGGACTGTCATCTCTCGGAACCTTTATAGTTCCAATAATTTTTTTCCTTAGCCGTCTAATATAATTATCGCTTATGCTTCTGGAAAGACGGATAAATTTTGTATGGGAATTTGCTTTACGGACTTTGATAATTGTATTTGGTTGGATATTTTTAAAAGTTCTCTGGCCGTCAATTATAATTTTTGCACTTAGTCTTGGTCTTAGAAGTTGAATTTCAACTTCGCTATCAATAGGAAGCACTATTGGTTTCAATCCTGATCTCGCAAAACTATTTAATGGCGTTATTTGCATAATATCCATCGTTGGTTTTACAATAGATCCTCCCGCACTTAGATTGTACCCCGTAGAGCCTACTGAAGTTGAAATAATAATACCATCTAAATAACTTCGATTTAGAAAACAACCATCTATTTTAACTGATGTTAATAATACTTTAGAGCTTTTTGATGAAACTATTAGAACTTCGTTCAATGCATTATTTAATTTAATTTCTTCAGAAGCTTTAATTACATATGGGGCTAATTTAGAGCATTTTTCAATTATATATTCGCTTTTTAATACACGATTTATGTCATTAAAAACGTTTCTTTCATTAGTTTCGTCTAAAAAACCGATAGACCCAATATTTACTCCCAAAATGGGTGGAGCGTTGCGTTGTGATAGACCACTTGCCACTCTCAGAATAGTTCCGTCTCCACCAACGGATATGATAAATTTTGTATTCTCTGCTGTCATCTCTTTAAGATCCATACCATTATGAGGTAAGATTTTAGGCGCGATTCTGGTTTCCAATTGAACAATTTCGCCTTTTTTCACTAAATAATCAAAAAGTCTCTTAGTTAAATTTATCGCTCTCTCTGAATCCATTCTACAAGCTAATGAAACTACCTTTTTTTCCATCGAACTCAGACTTCTTTTATATTTTTCTTTACTTTTATTGATATATTACAAAAATGAATAAATTTTAAGAAAATACAATTCTAATTCTGGTCAAAAAAGATTATAATAACATTCTAATTAATAATTATTCTATTTATCAAAGTTTTTCCTGCAAGCTGCCAATATTCTACTTGTGCCATTGACATTTTTCCGGGATCGGCTTTCAATTCCTTTAACTTTGCTTTTAAATCTTCCTCGTCCGGCCAAGCAACGTCCACTGATTCATAAGATTCAAGATCCATAATGTTAATTGATGTATCTTCAATAAAGTTAATCTGTGCAGCACCTTTGATTATCTCGGGAATGTCAACAACGTGACCCGATGGTATGGTGAGAGATCTCTTGTTATTATCGAATACACCAACACATACTATTCGAACTTTCGCGTGTCCATGTTTTCCAGACTTACTTCTTTCAGTAGCTTTTATAACGCATGGTTCTTCATCAACCATAATGTATTGACCAGTTTTAAGTTTTTGGACTTCTGTTCTTCTTATGCTCATAAATCATTTTCTCCTTTTTTTTCAAT
>JAUWZT010000194.1 GCA_030615145.1 Promethearchaeota archaeon
TCTCTATATGTCTTTCCTGCTGATCTGGGTGATGCTGCAACATCTACGATTTCAAACCATGGATGTCCAATCAATAGCCTAATATAATTTTGACCAACGATCCCGGTAGCTCCTAAAATACCAACTTTAATTTTTTCAGAAATTTTTTCAGAAGACATATTAGTTTGCGTTTATATTATATTTTTGACCTCTTAAATGAGCGTTTATTGAATAATTTTATTAAAAAATCTTTGCTTTTTTATTATAGTAAGGAAAAACCTAGCGATAAAAGATGTTGAATAGAGAAACAGATTTATTAAAGGAAGCAGAAAAGTTGGAAAATCAATCGAAAATCGCTGAGAGGGATAAAAATTACGAATTAGCGATTTCAGTTTTAATGCAAGCAAAAGATAATTACACTAAATTAGGATTAACCGGGCAAGTTTCAATAATTATAAAAGAAATTGTTAGGTTGAAACGTTTAAAGGGAGATGGAAAAAGCTTCATTCAAAGGTATGGAGGAGTTCAAGAAAGGATAGAATCTAAATCTCAGTTAAAATCCAGCTTAGAAGAAATAGGAGAAATAAAATCCAAGAACACTCAAAAATCGGAAGCAAATGGTAATGTTATTCTAGAAAAAGCGCGAAATTTAGCTCTTGAAGATAAATATGAAGACTCATTAAAATTATATAACGAAGCCTATAGCACATTCAAGCATCTTGAATATGATTATGAATGTAAACAAATTTTGTGGCAAATAAATGAGATAAAAGATTACCAACGCATGGCAGAATTCCGAAAATCTAGAGGAATTCCTATAAATTTAAAAGATATTGTAGTTTTAGCTTCCGCTGAGAGAAGGAGGCAAAGAATACAACAGGGTTTAGGAGTTAACACTCGACCAGTTGAGATCGAAGAATACAAAAGTACAAAAAGAAATTATTCAAATACAACTCGTCCTAAAGGTTCTAAATTACTTGAACAGATGAAATTAACTGAGAAAAGAAAAGAAGAACTTAAGAAAACATCACTATCTAATGTGAAAGACCAACAAAAGAATTTTGAGAGCAAATGGAAAGAAAAGCAGAATAAGATACAAATGTTACGAGAGGAAAAAAAACAGAAGGATGAATTAATTGCTAAAGGACAAGATCTATTAGAAAAAGGAAACCAGAAACTTAAACAAAAAGAATACGACGAAGCAAAAGTCTTTTATACTCTAGCAATTGAATTATTTACTCAGCTTGGCTGGCACAATCAGATAGGCATTTTAGAGAAAGAACTCTGGAATATTGATTTGCATAAAAAAGAAGAAGAAAAAAAAGGAGAAATCGCAAGATTAAATAAATTAAAACAGGAGCAAGAATTTCAAAACAGAGTTTCAAAAGTAATGAGTGAGAAACAAAGATACAATGAGAAACTACAACAACAGCAGACCGCTTTGTCTCCAGATATTAGGAGTAAGATTGAAAAGATAAAACTGGTTCAACTAAAGGCTGAAAAGGAAGAAAGTTCAAATAATTTCTTGAGAGCCTTAGCAAGATATCAGTACATCCTTGAATTATACCAATCAATTCCTAAAGAAAGCATTGATTTATCAAATAAAGTCTCAGAAGTAGAACAGAAGATTTTGGATTTAAAAGCGAAATCATAATATTTTTGGCTTAGGCTTCTTTTATGTCACTAATATATTTAAGTTTGAACTTCAATGAAGAATCCTTTTTTATCATTTTTTCATGTCCCTAATTCAAAAGAACTCTTAGATATAGCCTTCAGTAGAGCTATGAAAAGTAGCGCTCAAGTCTCTAAAAACGCACCTATTCTCCTCAAGGCGAAAAAAAAAGAATCTAAACGGATTAAAGTTGCTATTGAAGAATTATTAGATCGGATTATAACTATTATTAAGAGGGTTCCAATGATTGAAGAATTACCAGATTTTTACAAAGAGTTAGCTTCACTTTTAGTTGATGTTGACGAATTAAGACTAACTCTGGGTAAATTAAACGGAATATTACCCTTAATGAGAAAACTACAACGGGAATACTCAAAGAAACTAAGCCAAATTGAAACTCCTAAGGATGCCGATCGAATAAGAAGGGCTGCGTTTGGTAGAATATCTTCAATTATTAATAAACAGAATCGTAATCTGGAATATTTAAACAAAATTAGAGGTCGTTTAAAAGAAATCCCCTCCCTCGATTATACACTGCGTAGTATAGTTGTTGCAGGTTACCCTAATGTTGGCAAAAGTAGTTTTGTTAAGCAGATTTCTACAAACAAGAGAATTGAAGTGCAAGAATACCCTTTTACTACAAAGAAATTAGCGATTGGGCATTTTTCTATCGAAAAACGATATAGTCAAATCAAGTTACAATTTTTAGACACACCAGGAATTTTAGATCGCCCTATGTCTAAAAGAAACAACATTGAATTGCAGGCAATTCTAGCTCTTCGTTTAATATCAGATTTAATTATTTTTATGTTTGATCCCACACCCTCATGTGGCTATTCAATTGATTCGCAATTAGATTTATACCATGAAATTAAAAATAATTTTACAAAAGAAGGAAAAATCGAAATAGTAATTGTATTCAATAAAATGGATTTAGCCAGCTCAGAAGAAATTGAATCTCTTAGAAAAAGATTAAATGTGGAAGAAAATAATTGCTTTTTAATTAACGCCTTATCTGGAGAAAATTTAGATTTGTTAAAAGAAATGTTAGTAAAGCGTTATAGTAGTGATGAATGAAAATCTAACTTTATTATTATCTTTAAGATACTAATTTTTATCAAATACAAACTTTAGTAATTATTTTACATGATTATTCTTTTAGAAATTTTTATATGCTTAGCCGGAGAAAAATAAGTATGGAAGAATTTAAGATTGATTTTGGTAATTTAAAAGTAGCTCAGCTAGGATTTGTGTATAAAGATATTGAAAAACAAGCTAAAATTTTTGAAACGCTCTTCAACGTACCTAAATTTGCGATTATACCAGAAACTATGGACATTGTTAAATATAAAGGAAAGGATGGAGAAGTTAATACTAAATTAGCTTTAAGCCGACAATTTGGTTTGCAAATCGAATTGATCCAACATATAAGTGGAGATAGCATATATAAAGAATTTTTAGATCAAGGGAGAGAAGGATTTCATCATATTAGTCTATTCATTGAAAACATTGAAGCTTATATCGAGTATTTCGAAAAACAAGGATACGAGATGATTTATTATGGGGAGATCGGAAAACAAGTTTAAGCTTACTTTGATACGGAAGAAACGCTAGGAATGCTCCTTGAAGTTCAAGAAACAAGAAAAAGAAGAAAAAAAAAAACTTAAAACTTTAATTTTTCATTTTTTTCTATTCTTACACATATTTTTGATAAGAATTTTTCAATTGTTTAAACTACAGATATGAAAGCTAAATATATTTTAGGGGTCGATATAGGAGGAGCAAATACTAAGGCTGCTTTACTTCAAATTGAAAACGATAACATACTTAAAAGTTTTTCTTATATTGAATATTTTCCTTTCTGGGAGAAAACCTTGCATGACATTCCTGCTATGTTCGCGAGGGTTGTAGAAAAATTAATTATACAAAATAATTTAGTATTAAGAGATGTAACCTTTATTTCAATAACAATTACTGCTGAACTCTCAGATGCTTTTCAGACTAAGCGAGAAGGGATTTTAACGATCATAAGCGCCTTAGGACAAATTTTTGAAAAGGAAAAATTATTTTTTATTAATAACAAAAATAAATTCTGCAGCTTTGATCAGGTTAAATTAGATCCTATTTCAGTGGCCGCAGCAAATTGGGTATCCACTTCATTATTTTTAGGTAAATTTGTTCCTAAATGCATTCTTATTGATGCGGGGTCAACTACTATTGATGTAATCCCCATTTTAAATTCAGTTCCTGTTTCAAGAGGAAAAAATGATGTAGAAAGATTATTGAATCGCGAATTGATTTACACGGGAGGTTTAAGAGCAACTGTTCCATCAATTACGCATTTTTTACCCTATAAGGATAAGATGGTTAGAATATCGTTCGAAAAATTCGCCCTCGTCTCCGATGTACATAGGATACTAAATAATATTTCTGAAGCAGAGTATATTAACGATACTGCAGATAATCGCTCAAAAGCCTTAAATGATTGTTACGCGCGATTAGCAAGAATGATATGCATGGATCATGAATCAATTTCAGTAAAAGAATTGGATATTATAGCGAAATATATTTATGATAAGCAAATTGAGATGATTTCAACTGATATCAAAGAGTTTATGGGCAATTTATATCATCGACTGCCTGAATATGACCAAAATTCAATATTTGTAATTACTGGCTTATCTGCAGAGTTTTTGATAAAAGAAGTACTAAGAAAATTAGGATACCGTAATATTAAAAGCTATGAAAAAATAACTGGGATTCCTGATCAAATTAGTTCTTCTGCTTATGCTGTTGCGGGAGCTTTTTATTTTCAATTATAAAGGATATAATCAATATGCAATATAGAGAAGCGCTCTTCAAAATTGGAGGAAAAATTCTTGAAAATTCTAGCAATATTAAATCAACCTTCTCCCAACTAACTCAATTATATGAAGAAAAAATTCTTCAGAAAATCATTATTATCCCTGGTGGAGGATCTTTCGCTAATTTTGTTAGAAGGATAGATGAAGAATTAGAGCTTGGAGCTGACCTTGCTCATTGGATGGCCATTTATTCCATAAATTATAACGGAGTAATATTAAATAGAAAATATCCTGATCTAGAAACCATAGAAGAATTGAAGACATTTCAAGACGCTAAACAAATGTTTTGTATCTTCCTACCATATAGTTTTCTCCGGAAAGACGATACTCTACCACATAATTGGGATGTTACTTCGGACTCTATAGCACTTTATGTTGCTAATAAGCTAAAGTTAAGTCGGTGTTTCTTAATCAAAAATGTAGATGGAATCTTCAATATCGATAAGGAACTAATTAAATCTATCTCCACTTTCAAATATAACAAGTTTAAAGGTAGCAATCAATTAGGTAAAATAATAGAAGACATTAATAATATTAAGAAATCCAAGCCTATAGATTCTCATTTATTAAAATTAATAGAAAAGTACAAAACTCCCTGCTATATATTAAATGGAAGACCTAACAACCAACGGATAATTGAATTTTTTAATAATGACATACCTAATGAGAAAAAAATATTTACTAAAATTGTCAGTCAAATTGAACTCTGAAGCTATGAATAACCTCAAATATTAGGTTAATTTTAACAAAATTAAACTAAATAAAATTAATTAATGTAAATTTAAAATATGAAGTGAAATCATTATGGATATCGAAGAAATGAAAAAAAATGCTGATTTTCTAATAAAAAACGTTAAAGGAGTAGAAATTCCCGGATCTGCTAGAGTTAATGTTAGATATAAAACTTTAGTGAACTTTGCAAAAGTATATGGAATAACTGACCCAAAATACGTTGGTTCTGAAGAAGCTGGTATAGTAGCCTGCCATGCATTTGCAAACCATTTCACGATCAAAGCCGTGTATAAATTACTCATAGGTTTTAATGTAGTTCAGGATGGTAAAACGCGGGGAATAATGCTCGATCCTGGTAAATTATTACACACAGGGAATATCTACAATTGGGAAGGCTGCGTTGAAGTCAAACCTGGTGATAAATTGACTGTTTCTGGTTCATGTGAAGATGTATGGTTAAATGAGAAAAATATGATATTATTTTATAAATTCTTAGTTAAGGTAAAAAATCAAAATGAAGAACCCGTTTGCGATGTAGTAATTACTGCAGGGGTTAGGAAAGGAGGGTATTAAAATGTTTAAGATATCTGATTATAATATTGGGTATGTTGTAAAAGATCAGTTTGAGGGAGTCACTAGGGAATTACTGAGGTTATACGCAAAAGCATCCGGCGATACTAACCCAATCCATACCAATGATGCTGTTGCTGAACGAGCAGGGCTAAAAGGGATTATAGCACATGGCTTATTTTCTACAGGTTTAATCACAAAACTATTTGAAGACCATCTGGAGCATGGGAAGTCAGGAAAATTAATAGAGGTCAATATAGAAATGCGAGGAATGGTAAGGTGTGGAGATCTAATTATTACTGAAGCTACTGTTAAAAAAATTGAAGGAAAGAAGGTATTTTTTGAAGTTGAACAACGGACGATAACAAAAGTAAACATTAAAGATGCAAATGGAAATCTTGTGAGGCAATTCGAAGCAGGGGAGAGAGGTTATATTTCTGAAAAAGATATTGAAAGGGGACTTGTTAAAACTAAGGATGTTCCAGAAGGAATTCTTACATATAGGGAGAGGATTTCTACTCCTGGAACTGCAATAATAGAGTTATTCGAGTGACCATTCATTTGATAAATTATAATTATTATACTTTTTTTTTTTTGTTTCTCATCTCATTAATTTTAAAAAACCTAATTTTCTTGTTTTAATTGAAAAACATTTTTAAGGATTAACATCAAAAGAATAATTGGTTTAATAATAGAATTATAAACTTGTAGGCTCTTGACTATTCTGACTTTAGATATAAAAAAGGTTGAAGATCTAATTTTAAGTGGTAGCTATAAAAAAGCAGCTGATGAGTTATTTGA
>JAUWZT010000012.1 GCA_030615145.1 Promethearchaeota archaeon
AAAAACACAGATAAAATTGTGATCTTTTCAGATTTTACCGATTTAGAGTTGGCGTATGAAATTGCTGGAGCTACTTTCTTGAGAATTACTCAGAATTTAAACCCAAAACATCTTGCGTTTTTAAAATTTGTTATTAATTGGCTGCATAAAAACACTCCAAATGTTAAAGACTCATTCATAGATAAAAAGAAATTTCAAAAGAGTTTGATCGCAAAAGAATACGAGCACGTATCCACAATTGCGCCAAGAACTGTTAGCAACTGGCTCGAAATTCTTGTTGAGAATCGTTGTTTGGAAAAAGAAAAAAAAAAAGGGGAAGAACTGGTATTGGTTGTCTGATGCTCCTTCATTGAAAGAACCTGACCTCAAAGAAGACGCAAAACAAGCTCGGGTTTTAATAGAAAAAAGGAAAAAAGCTGTTTTAGCAAACAACAAACTAGAATATTTTGATAATTGTGATTGGTGATTGGTAAAAAGTGATATTTAATCCTTCTTTGAAGTTGGAAAAAAAAAGTAACTCCTTACTCTTGGGAAGCTTATACAGTTCTTCTTTTGCTTCTTCAAATAGAAATAATTGTAAAAATCAAGGTTGGAAAAAAAGAAATCCCTCATTATATGGAGATTATACAAGTTCTATTCTCACTTTTAACATGAATTGGAAAAATATTTTCAATTTTTTTTATTTTAAAATTCAAAATCTAATAGCAATAAATCTACCAAAAAAAGTAGCAAAAAAAATCTAATGTAAAAATTAGAAAAATATTGAAATAAAAAACACAAATTTGTATAAATAAAAAAAACAGGTGAAAAAGAATCTGAAACAAATAAAAAAAGTAAAATATGGCTTTGTAATTATTTTATTGACATTTAACGCGTTTTTCTCCGTACTATCAGTTGTTAACGTTCGGGGAGATATAGACCCGGCAGATATAGATGTTGATTGGGAGTTAGATACTTTCTCCGCACATATTAGCAGGGTTTGGGACGACACAGAATTTTTGATGAACGAGACTGGCTCATACAACGATGTTTTTAATTATTCTCACGGTTATGCCATAAGCGAAGACGAGTGGATCGAGGAGGAGTCCGTATTCACTTACAACGTAAATTATAGCTACATCTCAAACCTTACCTTAACGGGAGACTTTACGATCGATGTGAATTTTGACGTGTATAAAGTAGATATCTCTTACGGCACTTCAGTAAAATTTATTTGGATTGCCTTAAAAAATGGAACTTATTACACCGAATATATTGTTGATAGTATAAGCCGTGATTACAGGTTTGAAAATTCCTTTTATAAGAAGACCGAGACTACCTATAAAAAGTATAATATTACCACGCAGGAATTGTTAGACACGTGGAGCGACACCATCGAAGACAATGGAGCATGGATAGCTGAACCAGAACCAGGATTATATGATTATACTGCTACTCAAACGCTGGATATGGAATTCTCTATGCCTTTGATTATAACATTCCAAGTATACGAGACTCACAATGGTGAGAAGGTTGCTTGGGCAGATATGTTCTCCGATTTTTATGTTTTCGACGATACTGATAAGAACGGTGTATATACTGCCGGAGAGACTAAGCATGCGCGAGAAAAGTTCCATCTGTCAACAAGCGACGAGTATCGCGGCATGTTCACGCCTTGGGTGCATAATTTTACTGTCCAAACGTATTATAAGTCTCCTACTGACGAAATAAATCATACGCAACATTATAAATTCCCAGTAGATAAAGAGGTTGGCGAGTTTGGAGAAAGCATTCAATTTACACCCCCACAACTAAATGGTAACGAGGTCGCTTGGAATATCGAATACCCCGAATTTCCAATCTATGGGTATGTTCAGACCGATACTGATTATTTCGGAATGGGTCCGGATACGGATTATGTAGACTCTTCTCCTGGTAATTTCTCTTATGGATTTGACTACAAAATAACAAATGAAACAGCCGATCTTGACTTTACCGCACATCTGCCAAGACTGAGTAATCCGGACTTCTTCAACATAGTTGAGAATTTAAGCTTGGCGTTGCCTCACTACACGTACTTTCTCTCGTCAGCCGATATAGAAGAAGTTCAAAATTCAATCGTAACAACTCCATCCAATATGTTTCAATTTGACATCGGTGATACCAAAGTAGCCGAAATTAACATGGAAAACGAGAGTAAAAAATATTATTCTCTTTTGGATTATCCTACTTTCGGTGCGAATAGGACGTTTGAGGCTATCGGCTCAAGTGTAAGCTGGTTAATAGCTGATGAATTTGAAAATAACCCGACAACGGCAAGAAATTGGTTTGTTGATACAATTTTTACTCTCGAAGACCTTGATGAGGTAAAATTTGACCCGCAATTAAACGATGCACTTTCGCTATATAACATCGAAATACAGAATTATCCAACTTGGAGCGGGTACGAACTTATTCACGACCCGACTCTTACAATTTATCACGGACAGCAAGACTTCGATGATAACGACGACAATCCCATTGTTCCCAGCGACCCAGACGATCCTGACGATCCTGACGATCCCGAAGATACACCCGATAATACTCCCGATCCCGTACCGACAACTATTCCGGGATACGATTTATGGATTGTCATAGGGCTTACAAGCGTAATTACAATACTTATTGCGAGAAAAAAAAAGTTACATAAAAAATCCTAAATTAAATTTTTTTTTTTTTATCCATTAAACAAACGAAATAGATTGTTAAAAAATGTCTGTTGCTCAAACCAAAAGGAAAGATAGCGGTTCCATACCGGTAGCAGGGGCAATACCAAAAGATAGGTTTATAAAGTTTATTGAAGACGATTTAAGTTCTTCAAAGACTTATTAAATATCCCAGAAATGTTGATGAAAGCGACATTATGAATGAATTCCAAAAGTTCGGAGATAAGTATTTATGGCTAGCGGAGAATTGGATAGGGGATAGAGATTTTAGTGATAATCTTGATGTATTTAATGAAAGAAAAAACGATATTAAGGCAATGCGTCTTAATGAATTCATTAAAATTCATTATCGAAAAGTATATTCTCGGTTTTACAACACAATGTTGAAAAAGAAGCGAGTCAGTTTGCGGAAAATCAGCGAATCACTTCATCCAAACGTCGATGTCACAGAACTCATAAACTTAGGGAAGAATGATGACCACATTGGCCCATATACAAGAGTTTTTACAGAAATCTTGAGACTTTTTAATTATCCGGTCTATTACTAGAGTCTAAAGCTACATTATTAATTCCATAATTAATCCCATCCACCCCATATATTTAAATATGATTAAAGGTTTATGATTTATATGAAAGATAAGCGAGCTATTATCATCAAGGGCCCACAATTCCAGAGCGTTAGAGATGCCTTGCGGGACATACTCTTTCAGGCCACAAGGTTAGAAAAGAGAAAGTTTCGCACTAAATGGAGAAGCTTTTTGGTTAATGTTGATGGATCTCGTCGGTCTATCAATGATTTTGCTCCAGATGAGCTGGACCAGTTTAGGCAACTTCAAGGACAAGAGAATAAATTAGTTGATTTAGTCAATAGATCCATCTTGAAGTGTATTACATGTGGGAGAGGTAATCGTAATATGGTTTATAATAAAGCTTATGATGCTTGGTATTGTACCGTATGTTACGGGTTAGGGTTAGACCACGCTCAAGAACTACGGCAGGAGCGTAAAAAGTGTCGGAAAAAGACCGTCTCGTTCGAAAGGAAAACAATTGAAGACCACTCCAAGACCTTTTTATAGAGACAGAGTTTTGTTACTATTGTCCCTTTAATGTCACATTGGTCAAATAGCTCATGTAAATTACTGTTCTTTGAAAGCAGGTTTCAAAATTGAAAGTTGGATTGTTTATATGTGATTGTGGTAAAAATATTAGCGGTGTAATCGATAACGGTAAACTGATAGAACATTTTGGCGATTATCCAGATGTTCGTGTGATTGGAGATCAATATTTATGCGCAGAATTGGGTTTAAACAAAATTATTGAGGAAATTAAAGAAAATAAGATCGATCGAGTTGTTATTGCCGCGTGTTCCTTTAAATTACATGGATTGTTGTTCAAAAAAACCATAGAAAAGGCGGGCATCAACAGATTTCTTATCTCCTTCGCAAACGTTAGGGAACAGAACTCTTGGGTTCACAGTGATGAGCCTGAGAAAGCTACTCAAAAAGCAATTGATCAAATAAATATGGCAATTGAACAAGTTAAGCTTCTCATGCCTTTAGAGGTTCAATATGCTAAGGTTAATCCAGCAACTTTGGTAATTGGGGGTGGAATTGCTGGTATTAAAGCTGCTCTAGTTATTGCTGATGCGGGGTATCAAGTTTATTTAGTTGAAAGAGACTTAACAATAGGAGGCCATATGGCTCTTTTTGATAAGACTTTTCCTACCTTAGACTGTTCGATCTGTATATTAGGTCCTCTTATGGGAGAAGTAAAAGATCACCCCAATATTGAGTTGCTTACATATTCCGAAATTGAAAAAGTCGGGGGTTATGTCGGAAACTTTGATGTAAAAGTAAAAAAACACCCGCGATTTATTAACGAAGAGACTTGCGTAGGTTGCTTTAATCTTTGTCGAGATGTTTGTCCAATTGACGTAGAGGATACTTTTTTTCCCAGAAAAGCAATTGATGTGGTTTATCCTCAAGCTATACCGCTCTATCCAAACATTATAGAAGAGCTTTGCATCGGATGTAAGGCGTGCGAGCAAGCGTGTGATCGCGACGCAATCGATTTTGATCAAAAAGCAGAGACAATCGAATTTCAAGTAGGTACAATTATAGTTGCAACAGGGTTTAAAACATTTGATCCTAGTTTGTTAGGCGAATTGAATTATCAAAGATATGTTGATGTAATCACCACTATGCAATTGGAGCGATTACTTAACAACGATGGACCTACTCGCGGTAGATTTGCGAGACCTTCCAATGGAAAAGTACCTAAGAAAGTGTCGTTTGTATTATGCGTAGGTTCAAGAAATAAAGTTATTCACCACGATTATTGTAGCCAAGTTTGTTGTAATGAGGCAATCAAACAAGCGGTTCTATTAAAAAAGGAATATCCTGAGATTAAAATTAATGTATATTATACTGACATTCGAGCTATGGGTAAGAATTGTGAGGAATTCTATAATAGAGCCCAAGAAACTTTTGGGATTAGGTTTATAAAAAGCAATATTTCTGCAATTTTAAAAGACGATTTGTCAGAAAGCGGAGAATTATTAATTCGTGGCGAAGATGTTATTGAGGACGCAATTTTCGAAAATAGGACAGATGTCGTGGTACTAGCCGTAGGGATCGAACCTGCAGAGGGCACAAAAGAATTAAGTCAATTGTTAAACATATCACAAGACCCCTATGGTTTCTTACTAGAAAAGCATCTGAAAATAAAACCTTCTGAGACCTCTGTGAACGGAATATTTCTGGCAGGCGTGATACAAGGGCCTAAGGATATTCCTAACAGTATAGCTCAAGCAGAAAGCGCTGCTGCGAAAGCTATCGCTTTAACTTCAAAAAAGAAGGTCGAATTAGACCCTCATATCGTCTATTTTAATCCAGATGAATGCGATTTATGCCGATTATGTGAAAATATCTGTAACTATAACGCTTTAAAAATTGAGAATAATAAATTAATCATCACTCAAGCTAACTGCACAGGATGTGGAGCTTGTGCTGCAATGTGCCATTCTGATGCGTTGTATATTCCGGGTTTTACTAAAGCACAAATAAATACTCAAATCAAAACAGTATTAAAGAAAAAAAGCGAATCTCCCTTAATAATCGCGTTTCTCTGTAATTGGTGTTCTTATATGGGCGCAGACCTTGCTGGTACAAGTAAATTAATTTATCCGAGCAATGTAAGATCTGTGCATGTAATGTGTACAGCAATGTTGAATCCTTCGCAAGTGTTTGAGGCTTTCTTTAACGGTGCGGATGGCGTATTAATCGCAGGGTGCCACCCACAGGATTGCCATTACGATACTGGTTTTATGAAAGCAACGACTAGATACGAAAGTATAAGAGAAATACTTGGGGAAGCTGGAATTAACGAAAATCGCGTCAAAATAGTAAGCATATCTGCTGGCGAAGGTGAAAAATTCGCTCAAGTTATTTCCGAATTCAAATTTGAGCTTGAAAAACTGGGTCCAATTAAGCCTGAAGAATATGTAAAACCTGTAATCGTGGAAGAAAAAGCGAAAGAAAAAGCAAAACTGGATGAAATATAAAAAATCATAACGATTGACTTCGATTATAAATTACTTTTAAAATTAGGTTTAACTGTTTATAACCAATTCAATTCGATTAAAATAAACCTTAGAATAGAAGATAATTTGAATAGAATTGGTTTATTTTGGTTTTGGATCATCATTTTTAAAATTTCTTAATAGAAATATAAGAATAGTAGCAACTATCAATGGCACTATAATCCCCAACATCAAAGTCGTCTGCTCAGCATAAAGTTCGTAAACATAACCCGAAATTGGCGCTCCGATGGCTACTCCAGCAACTATCAGAGCATAGAATGTTCCTGTTGCTACACCGCTCTCAGAACCCTTGGTTTTCTCTTTAACAGCACCTGCTGAAGAAGGAAAAATCAATCCATGCCCAAGACCCAGAAAAACCATACCGATCATAGGTATTGGAACCTCGAACGATATTATGAAAACTCCAAATGCTATTGCTATCAATAATAATCCAATTAACATTACTTTGAGATACCCTATTTTGTCACTCATTATACCTGCCGGGTAGTGAATAAGTATTGAGAAGATCACCATAATACTTAGGATCATACCGGTTTGTCCAACTGTATATGTCGCACTCTCTAGCATAAGTGTGTATACTGCCGTAACGATTCCTATGTTAAACATCATTGCTAAAATTGAAAAGTAAGGACTGATCATGGATTTATGTAAAACTACGTTTTTGAATGTTTTAAGTTCTTCTCTAAACTTTATTTTCTCTTTAGAGGGTTGATATATCGATGGGAGAAAGAAAGAAGTGAAAGACATTATAAATAGCACAATTGCTATTATGAAAAACAAATTGCTTTCTCCAATTATTTGAGCGACCATACCGCCTAATAAGAACCCTATCAAGTTTGAAAATCCTATGGATATTCCATATAACGCCATCCCCCTTCCGCTACGTTTCTGAGACGTTGCGTCGGATATATAAGTCATGGTAGCAGGGCCACCAAAACCGCCTCCTATTCCGTGAACAATTCTTCCAAATAAAAGGAATAATGGGTCTTGAGCAATAGCGTAAAGAAGCATAGACAAGCCATCTAACATTACTCCGATTGAAATCAACATTCTTCTACCTATTTTGTCAACTAGTCTTCCAAAAATTATGTTTGAAGGAATATGGACCATGGAATAAATTCCTACAATAAATCCAATCATAATACCCGAAGCACCGAGTGTTTTCGCATAAGTCGCGATTATAGGTATTACTGCGTTGCTATCAAAATTGACCATAAATGACAATGAAAGTATTAGGACAATATATTTTCTCTCAATTGTCAAGGATTTTTGGGATTTATCTTCGGTTAAATTCATAGAGTTCTGTGTAATATATTCTCACTTTTAAACTTGCGATACGAAGTAATTAAGTTTATGCTAAGGAAATATTTTTCCTCATAATTAAAATTTTTTACTATAATAACTTTATTTTATATTGTAGTTCTGATTATTTTAAGTGATTTGAAAATAAGCCCCTCTAAAAGCCGATTAGAACAAGATCATAAAGGCAGTGGTTTTCTACCGATGATATGGTAAATCTTTTTAATGATTTTTCTTTTATCAACTAAACTGTAAAACAATTAATCTTCCCAATGAAAACATTATGAAAATTCGAGCTATTACGATTGGACAAAAAATACCTTATTTAATCGAGGATAAAGAACTCGAAAGCGTAATGGAACAAAATCTTAGCAAGTTCAATGCGCTCAATAGAGACCTAACGCAACAATTTAACGATATATCTATTGAAGTCCAGACTAAAAGGTTGTGCTCTCAACCTATATTATCGTATGATCAACAATTGCATGCGAGAAATTTAAATGAAACATTAACTAGACTTCACGATCAATTAGATATCTTAGAAAGAATCGTATCGAAATACGGATTTGATTACTTTGCTTCTTGTGCTGTATTAGCAGACGAACAAATTCTGAAATATGGTATTTACGAAAAATTATTGTTGAATGAAATACCTGCGTTCATTAAAAGAAAAGAAAAGTTTTTTAGTTCTTTACATGTAGCATCAACTGAAAACGGAATTAACTTATCTGCTCTTCGATCAGGAGCTAAAATTATAAAAAAATTATCCGAACCAGATCCCTTTAAAAATCTAAACTTTTGCGTGAGCTCTAACATGTCTCCCGATACGCCATTTTTCCCCGCAGCTTATCACGTTTCAGAAAGACCGTCTTTTTGCTTAGCGTTGGAGATGGCAGATGAAGTTGTGAAGGCTTTTGAAAACTCTATAAATTTTAAAGAAGCACAAAATAACTTGAGTACAAGGTTTAACGAAATTTACGACGTTTTGATGAGAATTTGCGAAGATGTTGCTAACAAGCACGACATTGAATTTAACGGAATCGATTTCTCTCCAGCACCTTATCCTACTGTAGAAAAAAGCATCGGTACAGCCTTTGAAAAACTAAACTTCGAATATTTTGGAGCTCATGGCTCTCTTATTGGAGTAGCAATTATAAAAAATGCAATACCCAAAAGAAAAAAAGTTATAGGATTTTCAGGATTTATGCCTTCTGTGCTTGAAGACTATACAATAGCTAAAAGCTTATCAGAAAATAATTTTAGTTTAGATACACTATTGCTGTATGCTACTATTTGCGGAACTGGATTAGATTGTGTTCCGTTACCGGGTGATATTACCGAAAGAGAATTATTTTATATTTTATTAGATATATGTACTATTTCATTAAGATTGAAAAAACCACTGACAGCTAGACTTATGCCAATTCCAGGTAGAAACGCGGGCGATATTGTAGATTTTGATTTTGAGTACTTCGCCTCCTCAAAAGTTATGGACATTCGAAGATTATCTGAATTCAATGAAAACGATCTTTTTTCTAGTAAAGAAAAAAGCTTCAAATTTTTGTGATATAAATTTTAAGAATGAATCTATCCTAAGATTAATTGTTAAAAACTAATTTAAGAATCTCGGAAAAAAAATATGGAAAATCTTATGGATAATACAAAAAAAAGCAAGAAATTGATATTTTCTAACGAAACTTTAGAATATTTTGATATTGAAATTGATTTTAAACCTGATATGAATCCCAATGCTAATCATATTAATAATTTTATAAAAAACTCAAATTTTCTTAGAGATGAGATGTTAAACGAACTTAATCACCTAAAAATACTTATCCTTAACAATCCAGATTTGAAATTAAAAGCCCTCAATGAAGAGGAAAGAGTAATCTTTTTTAATTTTGTAAATCAATATTCGAGATGTCCTATATGTGGTGCTACCAATCACTACTCGCATTTAAAAAAAATGTATTTTAATGATGAAAATATAGAACTGAGAGATATTTTAATCAATTTTATGTATTCAGAAATAAAAAAACTACAAAATTTTAATATTAATATAGGAATTCCTTGTTGTACTTGTTTTAAAAAATATTTGGAAAAAAATAAATGAATAAGGTTTAGTACTTTTCGATGACTTTTCCAGCTTGTAAAATCTCAAAAATGATTTTATTCCCAACTTCTTCGATTTTCTTAACGCATTCTGCTTGAATTAAGTAGTCTATGTTGTATTTAAAAACATCTTCTTTATCCAAGATATTGTTGGCTTTTAGTTTTTCAAAGAAATCTTCTTGAGAGGTTTTTTCCGCCTCATTTAAAATTCGTAACATTTTTTTTCTTATTGGATTGTTCACTGCATTTAAATATAACGCATGATCTACCATTTTTAGCATTCCTCTTTAAATGTAAGGCTTTTTTGTTTTCATTTTGTATTTATTTTAAATAAATTTTTCAAAAAGTAAAAACTTTTACTCTATAATCAATAAAAATTTAATATTTAAGTTGAATATTTAAAACTAAATCAAAATCTTGATATTATTATGTCAGAAAAAAAACCTATGAGTTATGACGAAATAAAAAATTTACTTGGCGCAGATGCGGATAAACTTCTAAATCACACATGCACTGGAATTCCAAAAGAAATGATTCACGAACCCGGCCCAGATTTTATCGAAAGAGTGTGGGAGCATTCTGATCGAAATAATTTGGTATTAAACAATATGGAAAGAATATTTAACCAACGTGGTAGATTAGCGGGTACAGGTTATGTCTCAATTCTCCCTGTAGATCAAGGCATTGAACATACTGCCTCTGCTAGTTTTGCTATAAATCCTAGATATTTTGATCCCGAGAATATTATTAAATTAGCAATAGAAGGCGGCTCTAATGGTGTAGCGTCTACTCTTGGAGTTTTAGGCTCAATTAGTAGAAGGTATGCGCACAAAATTCCATTTATAGTTAAAATAAATCATAACGAATTACTTACAAAACCTAACTTGTCTGATCAAACTATGTTCGCAAGCGTTGAACAAGCATTTGATATGGGCGCAGTGGCAGTTGGCTCAACGGTATATTTTGGCTCTCAAAATTCCAGACGGCAAATTCAAGAAACTTCTGAAGCATTTAAATTCGCTCACGAGCTTGGACTTGTTTGCGTTCTATGGTGCTATCTTAGAAATATGGAAGAATTCATTAAAGATGGAATAGATTACCACACTGCAAACGACTTAGAAAGTCAAGCTAATCATTTAGGCGTAACAATTGAAGCCGATATTATTAAACAGAAAATTTCTACAAATAGTAGAGGTTTCGTTGAGTTGAGTTTTGGAAAAACCGATAAACTTGTTTACGATAAATTAGCAACCGATCACCCTCTTGAGTGGAACCGATATCAAGTAGCGAATTGCTATATGGGCAGAGTTGGGTTAATAAACTCTGGTGGAGAAACTGGTGGAAACGATCTTGCCGATGCCGTTAAGGCAGCCGTAATCAACAAAAGATCTGGTGGAACGGGTCTTATTTTAGGAAGAAAAGCCTTTAAAAAGCCAACACCGGAAGGAATTAAGATATTAAACGCTGTGCAAGATGTTTATCTAAACAAGGACATCACTATTGCCTAAATCCATATAAATTTAAATATTTTTTTTTTATAGTTATATTAGTCAAACATTAGGTTTTAATTGTCGTTAATTGGAAATATAAAAACATTTAGGCTTTAAATTATCAATATATTCGAAATTGTGCTAAAAGAGCTCAAAGACTTCATCAGTCTCAGTTATCATTAATTTGAATGGATTATTTAATTTAGAATTGTATTTTTTTAAAAAATTATATACTATTTTCCTAAGCTTAACTGGATCTCTTGGATGTATTTTAATATAAACTATACGACTTTTTGTTTGAAGATTCTTATTTAAATTTAAAAAGTCAGAATCTAATGTCAGGATAATAGCATTGTTATTCAAAGCAAGTTCAGCAACCTTTCCATTCTGAATACCTAACATATTGAAATCATGCAAAGTAAAGGCTTCAAATCCATTATCTTGAATTACTTTCTTAATTGAAATAGGAACATTCTCATCAAGAAGAAATTTCAATCTCAAACCTCTTTACTAATAATGTCGTCAATGTTTATATTTGAGAGGTTTTCATTCGCCTCCTTTCCAATTTCAAGTAAAGTTAAGATTATCTTTTTATTAAGATGAGGATACTCTTCTAATATCTGATTTATCGAATAATTCAAACCTATTAATTCATAAATTAATGCGACTGGAATTCTTGTTCCTTTTATTATAGGCTTTCCTCCAAGAATCTTGGGATTACTCTCGATAATATCTGACATCTTCTATGATATATTAAAGGGAATAGGTTATAAATATCTATTGTATAATAAATAAACTTGATTTAGAAATTTTAGCATCAGAGAATTAAATATTTTTTTTATAGTTTTTTGTTATATTGTATCGCCATAAACAAATATCGATGATGATACAATTCGAAAGCCATTTTAGAAAATTTTTGTGTATATTTGTATGTGATAAAAATTTTATACTAATTTGTCTTACTTTTTTTCAACGAAATCTAAATAAAATTAAATCAGAAATATCCTAATAAATGAAATAAAAACAATAAAATTAAAAGAGGTAAGAATTATGGCATATATAGTGGTTATGGGAAGCTTTCCGGCTCATGTCGGTATGGAAGTCGGAAAAAAGTTTACTAAACTTGAAAAATTACCTGAATATGTGAAAATCCAACACATATTCAATGCTGCAGCTGGTGATTACACATTTTTCGCCATTTATAAGGTAGAAGATGACAGTAAATACTTCGACGCGATAAAAGCAATCGTTAAAAGACTTTCTGCATACATGGATATAGTAGGCTACAAATATACGATTTATCCCGTTTTAGAAACCAAAGACGCCTTAAGCATAGTAGGTCTGGGTTAAATTGAAAACTTAAAAAAAATCAACCTAATTATTTTCTTTTTTTTTTTTTTAGTTTTTTCTTATGTAGTCATATCTGGCTGTAACACTTCAGCAAAGCGGAATCAATGCGGAATTGTCACCGAAAGATACCTATTTAGACGGGCGTAATATAATATCCCTGAATTAAACGCTTATTTAATTATTCTTTATTTTTATAATTATCAACTTTACATGGTAAAAAATATTTATTTTATTATTTAATATGAAAATTTACTAGGTGATTAATTAATGAGAATGAAAAATGAAATAGCAATCATAACTGGTTCCACTAGTGGTATAGGGAAAAAGTTAGCAGAATTATTTCTAAAGGAAGGTGCTAAAGTTGCTATATGCTCAAGAAATGAGGATAAAGTTAACAAAACTTTAGCTGAATTTAAAGAAAAATTTGGAAATAATGTTATTGGTGCTGTGTGTGATGTTTCAGACCCTATAGCAGTTAAAAATATTGTCGATAAAACGATTGAAGCATTTGGTGGAGTTCGCATCTTAGTAGCGTGTGCGGGACTCAATCTTACTTACGGACCTTTTGAATATCTTTCTTTAGAAAGAGTTAATCAAGATGCTAATAAAGTAATCGGTGCTAACTTGATTGGAACTATTAATTCAATCTCTGCGGTAATCCCCCAAATGAAAAAACAAGGATATGGAAGGATTATCTCATTAGGAGGAGGGGGCGCAGATCGCCCATTAGAACACATGACGATATATTCCGCTTCAAAAGGAGGTGTGTTCGCATTTTCAAAATGCCTTGCAGAAGAATTTAAGCAAAATCCATATGATATCAAAATAAACATTTTCATGCCCGGTATGATATATACAAATTTAATGAGAAATTCGCAAGTAATTAAAGAGTGGAAAGATGAAGATGAATTTCAAAAAGAATTAGACTTAATTATGAAACATGTGGCAACTGACATAGAAGAGAGTTGTAGCAAGGTCATCCCTTTTGTTTTACCCCGTTGTAAATCTAATGGAAAAGTATTCAGAGGATTTTCGGTAATGAAACTTATAAAAGGATTTCGTCGGGTTGCTAAAGAAAGGAAAAAGATGGAAAATTAGCTTGTCTTTTTGAAAGCTAATATCCCTCCAAATTGATTAAAACGATCCACTGCAGGATTTTCTATTGATATTGTCTTTGTTATAATTCCCTTATTATTCGCGATTTGTATGAGGCGATGGACTCGATGCTTATTGTGTCTGTTAATGAAGTCTTCCGTTACGATTAAGAAATCTAGCTTTTCTGCTGCGGATTTGTCTTTTTTACCCCCTTCATAAATAACAGCTTCAATATCCTCCAAACTATACAATAGTAGTCTGTTAGGATCACCGACGTTGATTATTTTCTCTAACTGTTTAACTAATAGATTTATTTCGTCAGATGTAGTTTCATGAATAACATGTAATGATTTCTCCTGAGAAATTAAAAATTTAGCACTTTCTATATTATTAGCATTTCCAACAACCTCACCAAAACTTACTCGATTATAACCCTTAGAACGAACTAACCACTGGTGATGTTTATTAATATGGTCTAAAAAGATGGTTGAATAATCCTTTTTCTGTGAGCTTGCTAATAAAATACTTTTTAAACCATCCCTAATAACAATTCGAATGAGATTTACTAATTCTTCAAGCAACTTATATATTTGCTTATCATCCAAATATTTCCATTTGCGAGTAAGTTTGATAGTTTTATAAACTCTTAAAGATTGACTATACACTTTCCAGGTATGAATTTCTTTTTCATCAAAACCAATTAGTAGTGCCACTAAAAATCCACGTTTTGGTTTTTTTTTCATTCTTTTTTTCGTCTCATGACTAATTATTTCGTAAGTCTATCGTCATCAGTATCTAATTTATCTATGGTGTTTTTTTTAAAAAAATTGTTTAATCTTTTTGAATTAAACCAGATTACTTTTTTAGATTTATCTAAAGCTTTAAAATGAGTTTCATTTCCTGACCAAATTGGTGCATTTAAGAAAAGAGCACAGGCAACAAAAGGTATGTCATTTTCATGGAAAATTAAACTTCTAGCCTCAACAATCTTTGGTTCATATTGTTTGGGAGAAATTTCGATTATATCAAATTGGGAAAGAATAGAATTCACAGTTTCTTCCTGAAAATTTAATTTTTTTGAAAGATTCCTAAGAATTTCATCCCAAAATATAGCGGGTGCAAATAATTGAATTTCATTATTATCAATAATACAATTAAGAAGTTGTCTTTCGATGCCATTTTTATTATATATGGCTGAATATATTATGTTTGTATCTATAACTAAGTGAATCATTTCTTAGATTCTTCCTTTAAGATTTTTGCTCTTATTTCTTCTCCAGATTTTATGATATCTTCTAAAGATAAATTCTTTTCTTTTAATTTTTTTTGAAATTCAATGCCAAAATCGTCAATCTTCTTTTTCTTTGCTTCTATTATTAGTAATTTTAGTAATTCATCCATAGATTTCGCATTATATAACGATAGAAGATTCTTTAATTCCTTTTTGGTCTTATCTTTAATAGAAATTGTAGTATATGTCATGTTTACTTATATGATCTAATTATTTAATTATTTAATAAAATAATTATTCTATTATAATAGTAAAATCATTATATGTTTTTATAATTTTTTAATTATTTGAAATTAGAATTGAGGCATTTTCACAGATGGAACTAGCTATAATAATACAATCGGGTAATTTTCAATGGGTAAATTAATAAAAAAAAAAGATAGTTAAAGAACACCAGATTTTAAAAGCACCATTGCTATTAACTTGAAACTACAAATTTTCTCAAGAAAAGTTCAATTATATTAAAAATTGGTCTACATTATCTTAATTAAAGTTAAAATGTATATTTATCATAAGTTAAAATGATTAATTAACTGAAATAAAAAATGTGAGTAATACAATGGGAAAACCTACAAATTATCCAGATCCTAATAAAAACCCTTATAGAGTAAATAGAGAGCAAGTACGAGAATCAAGTCAAGCAAGGTTTACAAAACCATCAGTTGATTTTGAAAACCAACGCGTTTGTCCCTCGTGTGGGAAAGCAATTAAAATTAGTCACAATTTTTGTAAATTCTGTGGAAAAGATTTAGTTGGTATACAACCTCTTGGATATTCAGATAGAACGCTAAAAGATTTAGCTAATACAGCATTAACTGACCCTGATCCTGGCGTTAGGAAAGACGCGGTGGATACTTTAGGAGAGCTCGGTGATAACGAGGTTCTAGGCGTTTTAGCTTATATTTTACTAAACGATGCGCATGAATTAGTTCGAAAAGAAGCTGCGGATGAATTAGGCGATTTACATCACCCGCACTCTCTTGATGTTTTAGCTAAAGCTTTAAAAGATCGAAGCCCTTCCGTACGGAAAGAAGCAATAGAAGGTTTAAAGAAAATTAAACAGATGAATAAACCCGAAAAAATCGATAAAAAGGATAAAAACCTTGAACTTGGCTCTGAGGCACAAGATAATGAAGAATCTAACACAACTGAAAATAACAGGTTGAATGACGAAAAAGAAGGAGAAGAAGAAATAGAAGAAGGTCCGGTTGAAGAAATTGAACCACAAGACGATGCTCTTAATGGTTTATAGAGCAGAAGACTTGCTCAAAAATAAGGTTTAATCTAATTTTCTTTAGGTTCAAATTAATATTTTTATTTATGTATTAATCTTTATTACTTGGAATTTTTGGTAGTTCTCTTCGAGTTGATGCAGGTTTTACAGCTTTATTTTTTGGAGGCGTGCTTACTTTCTTTAAAACCTCTACAGCTTCCACAATTCCTTTCTTATCGTCAAAATAAACTCTAAATAAATTATTATCTAATTCCATTACCCCTTTTGGAAGCTTTGTTACCTCTTCCCAAGTGATATCTACAACATTCTTTCCAAATACTTCCGTTACTTTAGAAACAGCACCGTATAAGGAATGTCCAAGAATCAGATTTTGGCGTTCGTAATTTTCCGGAATTTCTATACTTAATATTTTTTCTTTAATTTTTTCTTTCTCTTCCTCTAATAATACAAGAGTTTCTTTTACTTTAGATGTACGAATAAGACGTTCTTTCCCTTTAAATTGCGGAGTTCCAATAGCAAACGAGGAAATCACTACATTATCGGTTTTATCATCTAAGATAGGCGAATAGTACTCCTCCTCTACTTTTCTTTTAGCAGTTTTACCTGCTTTAGATTGACGTTCTGCTTCTAATAATCTATCGCGTTCAATATTTCGGACATAGCGCATATCTGGTAATTTTTCTGTTACCTCCATAGATTCTAATCTAAATGCGTTTAAGAATTCCCCCAATTCGTCCCCTTGATCTATGGATACAATTTTACAGCGATGGTAACGAGAATCTTTCAGCAATTCTCGTTGCAATTCTTGAGCTACACGGGAGCTTATGAACCTTTTCCTAACGGGAGATTTTGCCCCTTTCCAAATGTAAATTCTTCTAAGGTCTTCCCGAATAATAATAAACACCTGTTCCGGATTTAAACGATGTTGAAGCTCTTCTTGTTTTATATCTACTTTATTTCGTTCTCCTGAATTATCAAGCTCATATACTATGAATTCTTCGTAAACATCGGTCATATTGTATTCTCAACTTCACATTTGAATTTAATTTTTAGAATTAATATTTATTTAAAGAAATAATCTTTCAACCAAAATATAAAATTTCTTCAATAAAAATTTATTTAAAAACGAGAATAGGATTCATAAAAGAAAAAAGAATTATTTAAAAAAAAGGTATCCTTGCGTTTTTAACAACCTAAAAAAATTTGGATTTGGAAATATTGTTATAATTTTCTACACCCAATTCTTATGGGTGTATCACCATCTTGATTATCATCGATCGTGTAAGACGTTGTCTATTGAAAGAACAAATCCCAAGAGTACCCTTCGGTCGGTTGTGTTATCTAAGATTTTTAAAGCGTATGTATCTTTAAAATCAAACATACCACCTAAAAAGATGTCTCTCCATCTATCAGCTTTTTCAATCTCTGCTACCACCTCTCCTGTTGTTACATCATAAACTTTAAAACTAAATCCCATAAATTTTCCTTGAGCACGATACCATTGAGTTCCATCAGGACCTTCTAAATAGAACACAGGACGAAAAAACGATAGAATTTTTTTCTTAATCCTTGCGATTAACACACCCTCTGGAGTTTTTAAATCTTGTGCGCCTCTCGCCGAAATTAGTTTAGCATGAATAGTTGCTGCGATCGTCCCATCGACCTCTTGGAGCTCTACTCTCTTACGAATACTAAAGATTATTCTATGCATTCTTCCTATTATTTGATTATTTTCATCGAGGATGTCGCCCGAACCCCAGTCCCAATACTTTTCCTTCAAAACGTAGTACTTCCTGTTGATATCAAACAAGCCTGTTAACATTGGAGCCTTCTGCTCAACGATCCCCTCACTTGTGGATACCGAAGTTAATTCAAAACCACACTCCTGGCAAAATCTTTGGTTTAGGTCCTTAAATTCAACACCACAATTGGAACAAAAATTTGAAATATTTCTCACCTTTGAAAAAATTTTACATTTTAATCAAATTATAACAACATATTCTTTTAAATTTAAGCTAAGAAATTGAGTTAAAAAAATAAGAAAAAAAAACAAAAAAAGTGGTTTAATGAAAATCGGATGATATATCCGCCCATCAGACGCTTACGGTTTTAATTCTTCAGGTAGGCGCGGAGTTACCGAACGATTTAAGAGAGAGAGTCTTAGAATCTTTAGAGTGGGAGAATGATAGCAAAAGATATGGCTGGTCTCCTTATGTTATTGACGTTAGAAAAGTCTATTTGCAAGATTTCAGGCAAAAAATTCTTAATTACAAGAATAACAACGCATCTTTTTTAATTAATTTAAGAAGAATCAATTATAATAGAGAATTAAAAAAGACTTTAATAGGTTTAGAACAGCTCATTTCTTTCTCAAGATTAAGAACAATCGAAAAAATAGATTATATAAATTTAGATAGCTGTGAATTGACCGAGGTACCCGAAGAAGTATTTAAGTTTTCAAATCTTTCTGCTTTAAGCTTAGATAACAATTACCTAACCACGTTACCAGACTCAATAATAAATTTACGTAATTTAAAAAGGTTGTATTTAATAAACAATAGGATTAAGAACCTTCCATCTAATATGGGGAGTCTAACTTCATTGGAGTCGATTTATTTATCATATAATCAGATAGAAAGTTTACCCTCGTCACTTGGAAATCTTAAGAATCTTAGATCTTTATATTTATATAATAATAATTTAAAGGCAATTCCAGATACATTTAAAACTTTAAAATTAAGTACCTTTGATTTGCGAGGTAATCCTGTAAAGGATATTCCTGTTTTTTTAAAAGAAGAAAGTTCTAGATATAAAAAAATATTTTGTACTGAAGCTTTTTTATCATCATTAGATAAATAAATAAATAAAAAAAAATAAGAAAAAAACAAATTAAGTGGTTTATCGATTTTCTTCTTTTTCGTGATGAAGCATTAGCACAATTCCTAATATTAACATAGCGGAGTCGTCGTCTAAATCGGGCGACATTTTTACTCCGTAATGCCCTCTTAGTAGACTCTTCCATAATTTCTTACTAATTTCGGCGACTACTTTTCCATCTTTTATAATCTTGAACTTCAAGGTGAATATACTTCCTTTCATTGTAAAGACTCTATTTTCATTTTGATCCTCAAACCAATAGCTCGGTTTAATTGAAACAAGTTTTCTTTTTAGTTTTCCGATAAATTGATCATCGTCTTTTTCACCGCCTTTAAAGAACTTATAACTTGCACGCAAAGAAATTATTTTTTCTTGAACAGTTAACACAGGAACATCACCAAGGTCTCTTATACGGTATGTATTACCGATTTTTATGAGACTTCCTCGAAAGCTACCGATTTCTTCGTTATTCATATTAAATATTTTACCTTTATCGGTTAAAGAAATCATTTTTTCTTTAAGGATAAATTCTCTAGTTTTTAACAACGACATTTTTTTCACTCTATTAGATTTTCAAATATTATTATTTTAAGATTTTAATGTAGTAATCAAAGTTCAGCTTTAAAAATTTTTGCAACTATTATTTATAATAAGGAATCAATCGATTATACTAGCAAGAGTCACAGATAAATAAAAAAGATTACAGATAAATAAAAAAATAAAGGATAAAATTTATTTAATTTATAATAAAAAAAATGAATTAAAGTTACCATGTCGTTAGTTTTTGTTTCTGAAGGATATTTTTGTGAAGGAGAAGTGGAAAAGAAGTGGCAATTTCAAATGGAATTTGGCAAAATCCTATTGACCGAACAAGAGTTATCGCTAGTAAAAAAATCAAACATAAGTTTAACAGAAATCGGATCCTCAATTGATGATTTCAAGGATGGTTTTAAAATTCCTTTAGAACGCATCAAAAAAGCGTATAGCGCGAAAATCCAAAAAATATTTGTTGTAGTAGTTGAAACCAGAGACGATCATTTGTTCTCCATTACAATGGCAAAAAATAGAAGCTTGGGTAGGCAAGAAAGTATTACTTTGAGTGAATTGATAAATGCAACTATTATAAAAACTATCAATATTAAAAATATGGAATCCTTTCCGAACGATACGGAAACCGAACCAGTTTCTAATATATGTGAATATTGTGGAGAAATTTTTGATATTAGTTGGAAATTTTGTAAAAAATGCGGAAAGGAATTATAAAATAATTTTAAACTATAAGAAAAGAAAACATTAGTTAAAACATTGAATAAATTAGTTAGCGATGACGGCCTGGAGCTCCAAAAGGACCAGGGAATCTTCCACGACGGTAAGGCCCACGACCCATCATTACCCCTCCACCCGCAGAGTCATGCATTACATTATCTATTGATAGAACAAATCCAACTAGTATCCTTCTGTCTGTTTCGTTATCTAGGATTTTCAAAGCGTAAGTGTCCGCAAAATCAAATAATCCCCCTAAAAAAATATCTCTCCATCGATCAGCTTTTTCTATTTCCGCTACCAATTTTCTTGAAGCAACTTCGTAGATTTTAAACGACCAGCCAAAAAAATCCCCTTCAGCCTCGTACCATCTATTTCCCATGTTATCTTCCAAAAAGAATTTTGATCTAAAAAAGGTAAATATTTTCTTCTTAATTCTTGCGATTAATTCACCCTCTGGAGATTTTAAATCTTGTGCGCCTCTTGCTGAAACAATTTTACTATGAATCGTAGCAACAACAGTACCATCAAGTTCTTGGAGTTCAACTCGTCGTCTTATGCTAAAGATTATACGATTCATTCGTCCAATTAATTTTCCCTCGTCATCCATTATATCGCCGTAACCCATGTCCCACATCCGTTCTTTTATCAAAAAGAAGTTCCGATTAATATCGAATAAACTACCTTTTTTCTGAGGGGTTGGGGTTGGAGTTGAAGAAGGGGTGCTTTCAACTCCTTTTTCTGGTGCTTTTTTCAATTCTGTACCGCATTTCTCACAGAATTTTTGATCTATACTAGCTTCATCTCCACAATTAGGACAAAATTTCATAATATCAGCCTTATTATCTACTTTATAAATAAAATTCAGTTTTTAATCATCAATAGTCAATTTAGTCTAATAAATTTAAGGATGGGAGAGAAAATATACTTAGATTTTAAAGAAATTTTTTAACTAAACTAAACTTTTAAATATAGAATAACAAAGAAGTGAGAAAAAAAATGTCAACAATACCAAGTTTGCTCAAACTAAAGGATTACATTACTCTAACTGGGACGACAATAGGTTTAGTCGCTTTAATATTTGGTTCATTTGGAACCCGAGACGCCATTTCTTTAGGTTTTTTTTTAATCTCACTAACTTTTGGAACGGATTTAATTGATGGGTACATCGCGAGAAAGACAGGAACAGTAAACGAAATCGGCAGAGAACTCGATTCTTTGAGCGATTCTCTCACATTCGGTATAGTGCCCGCCGTACTATGTTTTCAGGCGTTTAAAACAGGGACGTTTTACGATTACATTCTAGCAATTGGGTGTATTTGTTTCGCACTAGGGGCTATATTAAGATTAGCTCGGTTCAATATTTCAACAAGTGCCGGGTATACAGGTGTGCCAACACCAGTAACCACTTTATTAATCCTCATCTACTTTTACACTAATTATTTTTACGCGTTCGCGTTTGGTGGGTTGAACTATCCTTTCCTTGAAATTGCTTATTTCATTACTCCTTTCTTTTTAATTTTCTTTGGATTTTTAAACATTACTACTTACATTAAATTTGGCGAAAAAGGCAAAAGTGTTTATTATTTATTCATCATTTTAGCTCCCTGTTCTCCGGTATTTGGCATTATAGGTCTTTTAAACCCTAATTTTATAGTATCTATGACCGTTTCTCTGATATTTTTAGGTTTCTTTTTAATTTCGCTTAGTTGGGTGCTTCTTAACTCAGTTATTACACAAATATCGATGAAAAAGGAAAAGGGGACAAATTAAAACAAGTTAAAGAAAAAGAGTCATATTTACTTAAAAATACACTATTATTTTGTTATATTAGATGTTTTTTCCATTCTTCTATGCTTTCAACGATATGTTTAATATCCACTTCGCTTAAATGACCCAAATGGGTTTTATATTGGTTGATTTTACTTCTTAACTTGTGTAAAGTTACGCTAAATCCTTTTTTCTCCAAAATTAGCTCCGCAATATTTTCTAATTCAGTACTAAATTCCTCTCCATTAAGGTTTTGTAGCTTTTGAACTAACGATTTAAAAGCACTATCGATTAACATTCCTACCTCATCGCCAGCCTTAGGAATTTGTTTTGATGCTTTAGGAGTTTGTTTTAAAGCTTTTTGTTGTGAAGTTTCTTTAACCTTGTCTTGAATCTTTTGAGTTAATTCCGTAACTATATCTTGTGTCTGAGCGATACTTGTTTTTTTTTGGGACGCTTTAAAACGACTAGGAGTAATCGGTTTAGTAGTTCCTACTGTTTTGGAAGTAGTAGTTTCTCTTGGTGTTGCCATTATCCCCAGAGATCTTGGCGTTTCGTGTAGACTCGAACTTGCTTTATCCCACACTGTATTGATGACCGAAAGAATAAGTTTAATTAAAGGTGTGTAATCAGTAGCAAATCCGACAAAATCTTTTAACGAATCTTGTGAATTTTTCTGAATTATTCCCATAAGTATGTAATTATCGTCGCTTTTAATAACGACAACGCTCTCATTTTTGAGAGTTCTATATTCTAAGTTTTTAATTTCTTTAAATTTTTTAACATTACTATTAGTATGTGCCTCCGAAGAAGCAATTTTAATTTTAAGAGTTCCCGGGATATCTTTAAATTCTTCTATCGATAAATGATCTTCAAGTTTAGGAACAACTAATAACAAATTCTCTTTAGCATGGGTAATTTTACTTAATATTTCTTCGTTAACTCTAGAAACGCTGTTAATGTGCCAAAAATTATCTACTTTCGCCTTTTCAGAAGAGGTAATAATTTTATAAAAACTTACCATTGCTTTATTAATAGGATCATTTAAAGCTGCCACGGAATCGACTGAACTACTAATTACTGCGTTAAATCTGTCAATAATAATGTTTTCGAAATCTTTAAGATCGCTAGATATATTATTTCGCTTTTTTTTTATCATTTCAATTGTTTTATTAATTTTCGATTCATAACTATTTAACATGTTTAACAATAACATCTGAAAGTCGTCCCGAAATTGAAAAGTTGAGTCAATAATATTATTAAGCGATTCGATTGTATTATCAAATTCGTCTTCAATTAATTTATGTAAGTTAACAGTGAAATCTTTAAGTATTTTTTCAAAATTTTCTTGAAACACTTCTTCAATTACGCTCTTAATGGCGTTCTCAGATTTTTTCAATTCTAAAGTTTCGATTTTTTTGTTTAAATCCTTTTTAATTGTGGTAATTAGCTTTATTAAATAAGAAAATTGATTTTGGGTTATACCTTTAATTGTTTTATGTAGCTCATCCAAAACATTTTTTATTATTTTCAAGTTCTCCATTCCCTGAACAACATCATCTATATCCTGTTTTTGGATAATTACATCTTCTTCGAAGTCTTTTCTTAATTCTTGGGTTGCGTTAAAAGTGGTGTCTAATTCAATTATCGTATTTTCTTGAAATATTTTCTTTAAAGAATTTGAAAGTAATTGGTGTATTTGGTTTTTAATGCCGTCCAGGTTAGCATTTATATTATCGTAGTAATTTATAATGGGGTTAATTGGAGGAATGGTTAGGTATTGAAGTAATAAATCTGGGCTTTGAGGATTGATAGGTATTATCAAACCAGCATCTATAAGTTCATTTAAATATTTTGCATATTCTTCTTGAGAGATATTAGGTAAAATAGAATATAGTTCGTATGATGATAAAGGTTTTCTACCGACGCTTTGTAAATAAAGTTTCATCGCATTATCAGAAATTTGTAATTTTTTTAAAAATTCTTCCATACTGGAACAACCTGGTGATGTATGATTTTACTTTTAATAATAAGTAATATAAGTATTTATTTTTTAAATTTTGTTAGATAAAAAATTATTTAAAGTATATTTTTCTATAATTTAATTATAAAACATTAAGAATATCAGTAGTATTATGAGCTCATATGAAGATGTCTTCTTTTATTTGGACTTAACTAAGGACTTCGTAAAAGTGAAAGAAGTAATTAAAGCAGTTAAATATTATATCGCTGAAAAAAATAAAATTAACATTAAAGGACATTACGGATTATTGATTTTCCAAGAAAAAGGTAACCCTATCTTCATTACGGGTAAAAAAGATTCAGAAATTATAGAAAATACTATCCAAGAAAATTGGAAAACTCGTCCTAAGAAGCAATCCTTTTTCGAAAATGGATTATTTTATATATTTTCGTACATAGCAGAGACTATAAGAAAAAAATCAAAATACAATAGAATAATCATTATCACAGATACTCCTAGCGATCTATCTGATGACTATACCGAAGCTTTGTTTAATTTAGTTTCAAAAATAAAAGCTTTTCCTACTTTTATAGATATTATAAGAGTATCCGAACAAGAAGAGCGATTTTTTAAAGATGATGTTAAACTAAACATTTTAGCAAGCGATACCAAAGGCGGGATCTTTTACATTTTTGATAAAAAAGATTTTATACCTACCATAAAAAAATTAGTTAAAAGCAAGCAATTAGTGAGCACCTTTGAAGATCAAATCGCTAGAATAAAAATTAAGAAAGACGATTACTACTTCTATTCTCATCTAGCAAAAAGTTTAAAACCCGCACCTCTCAGCGATGTAGGGTTAAAATGCCACTTCTGTCAAGAAGAAATCTGTCCTTGTTGCGCCAATATAAATGATAAACTGTTAATTTGCGAAGAATGCGGAACTAAGTTTCATAAATGTTGCGTTACAAATTATACAATTCAACATAATATAGGAATACCGCATATTTTTCGATGCCCTAAATGCGATATCCTATTAAAAATAAATCAAGACGATATCGTTTCTCCTTATGACGAGAAGATGGAATCTGCTGAAGAATATATAGAAGAAAGTATCACAGCTTCTGATTACTTAGAAATTGAAGAATCGTTGGAAGAAAAAAAAGAGATAACTGACACTACAAAGATAGAAGAGTCAGAAGCAGAACAAAAAGCAATCCGGGTAGGTGGTTTTTTTGGAACTTACTATAAAGTTAAAAAAGAGGGAGATAAACTCGTCTATCAAAAAACAGCTAAACCCAATAACTCAATGAATGATAGCCAAAAAGTTACAAAAAGCTCAAAAATTATTGCAGAACCCAAACTTAAAAAAGTTGACATACCGCAATATTGGAAACCCTTAGAAAAACAAGATAGAAGCAGTACTGATAAAGGAAGGCCCAGTTTTTTTGTTTGCCCCGGATGCGGAATACACATTAACGGTAAGGATAAGGATCGACATTCATGTCCATATTGTGGTTTTAAATTAATTGATTGAATTTTTAAATCTTAATCTCTCAGAGTTTTTTAAAGAAATAAAAATTGATTAATTGAGAAATAGCAATAAAAATAAATAAAAATTCTATTTT
>JAUWZT010000060.1 GCA_030615145.1 Promethearchaeota archaeon
GGAACTAGTTCTGAGCCGATCTGACTAGCGCTGTCTATTACAAGTATTTTTCTTTTTCTACTCATATTCATCAATTTTCATGTTCATAATTCTAAGTAAATATAATGTAAAAAAGATTTATCCATTTTTTTCTAAATTTTAAGGCTTATTTTTTTATAGGAAAAACTAATATAGCTTTCTATATACACTTAATTTATTAATTTACTCACAAATTTCAAAAAAATTTAAGGTGATATGATGAAAAGAGATCCAGAAGCTTTTCTTAAGGATGACATGACCGAATTAAGGAAAAACAATCTGGAATGGATTATTCGATATTTAGAAGGAGGCTCTAAGCCGCACTGCATTGTAAATGGAAAAGAAGTATTGATGCTTAATACAAATAATTATTTAGGATTAGCTACGCATCCAAAGATTATTCAGGCGTCAATTGACGCTACTAAAAAATATGGGGCAGGGGCAGGGGCAGTTCCAGTAATTGCGGGTAGTTTTGATTTAACCCGTGAATTTCAAGAAAAATTTGCTAAATATAAAGAAGTGGAAGCGTCGCTCTTATGTCAGACAGGATTTGCAGTTAACTCGGGATTAATTCCTATGTTGGTTGGAAAGCCTGATATAGTAGTTTCAGACGAATTAAACCATGGTTCAATTATTGATGGCGTTAGATTGTCTGGTGCGAAACGGGTTATTTATAAACATCGGGATATTTCAGATTTAGAAAAACAATTAAAAGAAGCTGAAAAAGGAGGAGCTAGAAGAATTTGTATCATAACTGATGGCGTTTTTAGCATGGATGGAGATATGGCTCCTTTAGATAAGATTGTAAATGTAGCAGAAGATTTCGGAGCTATGATTTTTGTAGATGATTGCCATGGCGAAGGTGTTCTTGGAGACGGTAAAGGCATAGTCGCACACTTTAATTTGCAAGGAAAGGTTCACGTAGAAGGGGGCTCAATGAGCAAAGGTTTCGGAGTTTTTGGCGGTACTGTCGCTGGTTCTAAAGACTTAATTGAATTCTGTACAAACAAAAGTAGAACATATTTGTTAAGCACAGCGCATCCACCTGGAGTAGTAGCAGCTAACATCGCTTCGATAGAAGTTGTTGAAAACGAGCCTCAACACGTTAAAGCAGTCTGGGAACATACTAACTATTTCAAGAAAGAAGTTCAAAGTATGGGATACGACACTGGAAGATCAGAAACACCAATCATTCCTTTGATTATTGGCGACCCTGGTAAAGCTCAAGAACTCGCAAGAATCTTGTTCGAAGAAGAGAATATCTATGGCACACCAATAGTCTTTCCAATGGTCGCACGAGAACTCTCAAGAATTAGAGTACAAATGAACGCCTTACTTACAAAAGAAGATTTAAACATGGCACTTGGTTCAATTGAAAAAGTTGGAAAAAAATTAGATATAATTTAAAATTTCATTTTTTATCTTTTTCTTATTATTTTTTAGTATCTGCTGAGTTAAAGCTTTATTTTCATTAGTTAAAAATAAAAAAATGGTTATTAAGTATTTTCTTATGGAAATACCATTTCCAATGGTCGCACGAGAACTCTCAAGAATCAGAATCCAAATGAACGCCTTACTTACTAAAGCTGACTGAACACCGCTTTAAGTTCAATCGAAAAGGTTGGTAAGAAATTAAATATTCTATAAAAATAATGATATTTACATTTTTTTAATCCCATATGATACTTACAAAAACTTTTGCGGCCACTTCTGCTCACTTATTTTTCAAAACAGAATCTCCAGAATTTTAATAGATACATGCTATTTTCACATCCTAATCTCACATTATTTTATTAAAATAACTAGGAAAAAAATATTTAAATTTCGAGTAAATCTCGACTTGCGATAATTACAACATCAACTCTTAATAAATTTTTAATTAGAGCATCTATTATATTTCTTTATCTGTTTCATGGAGATTTTCTTCTAATAAAGGTCTATCTTATCTAACTAATACGAAAATTAATTTTTTTCTTATTAGAGGTTATATTTACTCGATTTTGTAGTAAGATTTATAAAGTATATGTTCTTCACATTACTCAACCTTCTTTGCCTTGAAGGTTATAATTTAATTTATAAAGGTGCGAAATCTTGAGTAATAAAAATAGAATAATAATTATTATTATAATAAGCATAATTCCATTGGCTTTTCTTACTTTAGAACCTTTTTTGATAAATAATCATCAAAATTGGAAAGTTTCACTAGCATTTAAATTAGAAACGCCTATTATTTCTGCTCAATTTTCTTGGATAGCTAATGGAACAGCTATATGTACGGAAGACGGTGCCAAAGGGAATATTCAAATTTGTAGTGATGGAGCGGGAGGTGCGATTCTTGCATGGGAAGATAGAAGAGGTGGAATCTATTATGATATTTACGCTCAGCGCATTGGAGCTAATGGAAATGTGCTTTGGACGGCTAATGGAACTGAAATTAGCACAGCAAACGAAAACCAGCGTTTCCCTCAAATGGTTGAAGACAGTGCTGGTGGTGCAATTATTATATGGCGGGATAAAAGAAGTGGAACCGAATATGATATTTATGCTCAGCGCATTGATGCTAATGGAAATATTCAGTGGACACCTAACGGTACAGCAATAATAATAGAAAATGACGGTCAGGAGGGGCCCCAAATGATAAGTGATGGAACGGGAGGTGCAATTATTACATGGCAAGACTGGAGAAATGGGTTAAATACAGATATATATGCTCAACGAATTGATTCTAATGGAAACTTACTGTGGGCTGCTAACGGTACGGCAATATCAACTGCTTCAGATAATCAAGAATGGCCTCACCTATGTAGCGATGGTTCACAAGGTGCAATTATAGCATGGAGGGATAATAGAACTGGAATCGACTATGATCTTTATGTGCAACGAATCAACTCTAATGGAAGTGTGCTTTGGATGGCTAATGGAACTGAAATAAGTACAACAAACGATCATCAAGGAATTTTCTTTTCAATATGTAGCGACGAAGTTGGGGGCGCGATAATTGCATGGGAAGATTCCAGAAACTGGGGAACAAGTTTTTCTGATATTTATGCGCAACGAATTAATTCGAATGGAATTGTGCTATGGACTGCAAATGGTACAGCAATATGTACTGAATCAAGTGCAAATCAATTATATCCTGAAATTTGTAGTGACGGAGCTGAAGGTGCTTTCATTGTATGGGACGATAGAAGAGATATATTGATAACTGGCGTTGACATTTATATTGATAGGGTGTATTTCAACGGAACCACTAAGTGGGGACCTTATGGTAGAGGTCTGCGTACAGTATCCCCTGACCAATATGGCATTGTTCTAAAATATGATGGTGTCGGGGGTGCAATAATCACCTGGTATGAAAACGGGGAAATTTATACTCAACGAGTTAATTCTGAAGTAAATCGTCTATGGGATCCCAATGGTGAGGTCATATGCAATGCAACTGGTACTCAAAGACTACCTCAAGTATACTCTGATGAAGAAGGGAGAGCAATCTTCGCTTGGGAAGATGAAAGAAACGGTATTGACACACATATTTATGCTCAGGCTATAGATGATATAGTTATACCAACTTCGAATCAACCAGAAGATATCACAATATCTATTGATGGTTCAGAAACAATTGATTGGATATTGTATGATGATTATGGAGGAGGTCAATATCAAGTCTTAACAAACGATACTGATGGAAATTTCTACGAATGGGTGGACTGGACTCCATGGAACAATAACACTCCAATTAATATAGCGATTAATCTTACTGTAACGGGAGTTTATAATTATACAATCGAGTATTATGACAACCAAAATCAATTCGGTGTTCCTGATACTGTTTTAGTAACAATAACAAAAGCGGATGATGATGTAGCTATTCCATTTGGGAATTACTATATGGTATTCTTTGCTATCGGTGTAGTTTCTTTAATTATCATCAATAAACGCCGACTTTTGAATTAATCCTAATATAACCCAAAAAAAAAGCTCCTTTTTTTTTTTTAATTTTAATTTAAAAAAAAAGATTTTATCTAAAATCTAATGTAAACATAAATAGTTAAATACAATAAAATTATTAAAAGTACAAATGAACGTCTTACTCACTAAAGATGACTTGAACACAGCTTTAAGTTCTATCGAAAAAGTTGGTAAGAAGTTAGATATAATTTAAACATTTTTTTTATTTTTTGAAAAACCTCTCTATTGTTATATATATCCTTCCTCTCTATAAGATTATCTCATAAGATTTTTTCAAAGTCTTCAATAGTTAAATTAGAGGGAATACCAAGTTGAGACATCTTTAGAATGAGATCATGCAAAGGAATTCTAGCAATTTCTGCTGCACGTTCAATGGAGATTTCTTTCATCATATATTTTTGGAGAGCAAAATTTAAACGCTCTTGCTGCAATCCTTCAATTAAGATTTTTCTTACTAATGCTGATCGATCTAAATTTTCTTGTTCAGCAAGCTCCTCAAATTCCTTGATTAAATCTTCATCTAATCTCAAATTCATTTGTTTGGTCATTTAAATTCCTCCGTTGAGTTATTTATATTATTTTTAATAATTTAATTTGCTTTTCTATAAAAGAATTTTACAACATCTGGTTTTAATGCTTTAATATGAGCAAGCTCTTCGAATGATTTTGTAAAGTTCTCATAATTTTCATTAAAAGAAATAAGCTTTTCTGGTTTAAATTACTTTTTACGAAGATTCAATTCAATACTCTTTTAAATAAATGCCAAAATCTAAGCTAATTATTTTTATGTAATATCTTTATAAGTAAGTTTGTTTTCTCTAATTCAGATAGGCAGGAATTATTATGCCGTATTTTGATAATGATGGAATAAAAATCTATTATGAAATTGAAGGAGAAGGTCCACCAGTAGTAATGATTCATGGATTTAGTGAAAATCTTGAAGATAATTGGAAAGAAAAAAATTGGGTAGAAACTCTAAAAAACAACTATCAGTTAATTCTTCTAGATTGCCGAGGTCATGGAAAAAGCGATAAACCCCATGGTGATTCTTATTATGGGCAAAAAATGATGGATGACATTATTAAACTTATGGAACACCTTTCTATTGAAAAAGCTAATTTTTTTGGTTACTCTATGGGCGCTAATATAACATTTCGATTATTATTGACTAAACCTGAGATTATTATTTCTGCTATTCTTGGAGGATTTGTTTTAACCTTAAGTGAAAAAGAAATATCAAAGGATATAGAAGGCACAAAACGGATAATCGAAGCGTTTAAGGCAGAAAGTATCGATCAAGTTAAAAAGCCCATGGCTCGTGCATTCCGTATGATCGCAGAATCAGGTGATAATGATTTACTTGCTTTAGCTGCTGTACAAGCTGGCTGGCTTAAAGATTGGACTGAAACTATGACATCACCTGCCCAAATGAGAGAATCTCTTAAAAAGATTAAAGTGCCTGTAATGACTGTTGTAGGTTCTACTGAGATTTTCTCTGGAGACAAGACTTTAATGGCTCAATTAGTTCCAGATGCGTGTCACTTTCAAATCCAAGGGAAAGATCACTTATCAGCTACGAGTGATCCCAAATTTCATATGGTTGTCAAAGCATTTCTGGATTTCGTTAATAATCAGTAGGTAGATTTATTTTATTATTTTAAATTTTTATGACGATTCTTTTTGGACGAAGCTTAAGATAAAAATTCTATTTTATTTAAAATTTAGAACTATTTATTCAAATTGTTAGTAAATTTTAGTTTAGCGCTTTCAAAAAATTCGTATCCCTCCGAAAATGGGCATACCTTTATACAAACTGAACAACCTAAAGTCTCGCTAAAATAAGGAAAACATTTTTTTATGTCAATACATGTGCTTCTTTTCCCTATCACTTTTTTTTCTTTCCAGATTGCACCAACTGGACATTCTCTAACGCATATATTACAAATTTTGCAATATTCTTCAATCCATTTGTGTTCTAAAGAGTCGGTAAATTCAAAACTCTTATTTTCTATGTAAATTGGTGCTAATCTTAAGCGAGGGCCAAATTCTGGAGTAATTAACAATCCTTGACGACCTTGCCACCCCATACCCGATTTTCCTCCTAAGGGTGGCGTTAGAGTTAAACCCCTAAGAGGATGATTAGACTGACATCGAATTCCCTTAGTTCTTAGCCAGTCAGCAATATTGTTAACTGCTATTCCCAATTTTGCGTAAATTCGCATTGCTTCTTTCCCGGCCGGAACATTTGGAGCAGTATCAATCTTTTTTTTGTCCATCTCCATCATAAAGATAAGGACATAGGGAAATAATACCAATTTATCTCTAAAAATTAGCTCTCTCGGTAATTTAGTGAAACCGATTTTGGTGATCCCCCATTTATCGCGAGAATATCGGTTTAAATCCTCCCATAATTTAGGATTAATATTATCTTCTACATTTCGCGTAGGATCTTCTAAATAAGGATAAAGTACTTTGAAACTTTTTTTCACAGAAATCATTATTTTAATTATGTAATTCCCGGCAACAACAGGTAAAGCCCTTAGCATATTTTTTAACTGCTTTTTTTTTATTTTAAAGTTTATTTCATTTTTTGCTTTTAACTCATCGATTATCGTAAATCCATCTTGCGGCGAATTTTCCGATGCTTTTAAGACAACGACGCCAGATTCCATAGCATCTTTAATGAATTTTTGTTCAATTTTGAAATAACCACTTGATTTATTTCGAGGCATGTTACTACTCTAATTCATTAACTTTAATATAAAATTATATAAAAAAAAAGGAAATTGATTAAGTATTTTCTTATGATGATTCTTTTTGGACGAAGCTTAAGATAAAAATTCCTATTGCCATTATAATGCCTACGGATATCATCGCCCAACCGTATGCCGCTTTGCCTATTACATCGTAAGTTAACATAACAGTGCCCCAAATAAATGGACCTATTGCTGAAGAGAGTTTTCCGCTTAACTTAGAAAATCCAAAAAACTCTCCGAACTTTTCTTTAGGAGCAAGTTCTACTACCATAACTCGTTGTGCTGTCCATGTTCCACCTAGAGCTGGACCCGCTACCACTCCCATTAATATATTCAATAAAAAGGGGATGTTTGCACCAATATCAATATATGGCGTTGTAAAAACTAATACAATCCCAATTGTTAATGCAAGACCCCATAAAGCGCCTACAAGGTAAAATGTTTTCTTTGCTCCGTATTTTTCACCAAACTTTCCAATAAAGTAAGTAAAGACAACTGCCGAAAAAGTGGCAATTATTATAAAAAGTATAGCAAATGTGGTTGAAGAGGTACCTCCAGTACCTATTACTAACCCGTCAGTAACAAGTGGAGTCATATAGAGAACTATAACGTTAGCAATGTCAGCAACAAAGAAATAACCTATAATAAAGATAAGCATTGATCTATGTTTTCTAATATCTTTAAATGTACTACGTAACTGCTTAAAAGTATTACCGATTAACTTTCCTACAGGAGGTCTTTTACCTTTTTTCTGCTTTTCACGAACGTAAAGAAATGGTATTGCACAAACTAAAAATAGAATCATGGGTATAATAAATGTGAACGGATTACCTGTATAACCATATGCTAGATCTCCCTGTGAAGGATCAGAATTCATATCACCCAAGAAGAGTATTAAAGGCAACATGATAAAGAGAGAAATAATCGTACCAAAGTAGCCCCAAGCAACTCCAAATCCAGCAACCTTTCCAAGGTCTTCCCTTTTAGCAATAAATGGAAGCATTGCGTCATAGAACATTAAACTGAATTGATAAGCAACATTTGCAATGACAAAAAGCAGTAAAACAATTGTAAGATCATGGAAAAATCCAATTAAACTCGCAAAAAGAAGGATAATCCCTGTTAGGCTTATAATAAATGGTTTTCTCTTTCCTACATTATCACTCAGTGCTCCTAAAAAAAGTATACAAATAGCTATTGCTAACTGCATAACCAAAACTAACACTACCATAAGACATTCCATATTCGACTTGGCCTATCACCAGCACATAACGATAAATTATTAGGCTAACAATTACCATGGAATAAATCGTATTTGCCAAATCGTACATAGACCAAAAAAACACGTTACGCCTGGATGTTGTAGTTTCTACTTCTATTTCTTCGTTATTTATATCTAACGACATTTTAATCATTTTTATATAGATAATTTGAATTAATAGATTTTGTTATCCATTTTCTTATAAATTTTATGTCAACGGATTCAGATTTCTTCAGAATGTTCAAAAAATAAAAAGTAGAAATTTAACTTATCTTTTTTCTATAGAGGTTTAGCTAAAATTGCTTTTACTCTAAGATTCTTAAAATCGCTCGTTGGAGCAGGTTTAATTAAACATACAGTGTCAGCGCCTCTGCCAGTACCCGCAACTGCGATTATGTCTCTTTCAAGGTCGGGGATTAGTCCTGCATCGCAAATTGTAGCTGATATCTCTATGCAAACCTTAACTCCCTGACTGAAGTGGTATCCCAACATCTTAGCTAATAAATCAACAAATTGCCAAGCCTCTTTTTTCAATCTTAACCCTCTTTCAATACCACTCATTGAATGCGTCCCAATATGAAATTTTAAGCCAAGTTCCTTAAGGCTATTCAATTTTTCCTCTGGGAATTCTTGTCTTGTTGTACTGTTTACAAAATAGTAGGCATGGGTCACAATCATTATATTATAGTCCTTTGGGTTAAAAACTTCGGCAGTTCTTTCGGCGGTAGTTCCTGTGGTACTGGCGATGACGATATCCTTTATACCAAATTGATCAGCGTATTTTTTCGCAATTTCTAAAGCTTTATCAGTATTCTGTGATCCCCCCTTCTCAAAATATGAAACTTCTAAATTTAGATCTACCATATATCATAAACTCTATTTTTTAATTATTATAATATCTAATTATTCTTATAAATAATAAAATTTAATAAATAATGAACTTAAACCTTATTTGGTATTTTACAAAAATATCAAAAAAAGGTGATATTATTGGTTGATGAAATTTTAAAATTCACAAAATACACCTTCCTTATCCATTTTATACTTGGTGTGATTTTCACGATTCTTTATTGGATTCCAGAGATTAGTGCTCCTCTATTTGGGATTTCATACTCTGTTGAGGGTGGAGCATTTAGTATGGTATTGGGTGCTGCGGGGGCAGGATTTACTATAAGTTCATTATTTGGATTTATGGCAAAAGAATGGAAGGAAGTAAAAATTATTGTGATAGCTGAAATTGTTTGGTTAATCTTAATGCTCGTTGCTGTGTCGCTAAATATCCCGGTTTTTGGTTTAGGTTCTATTGTATTTTATATTGTTGGTGTTGGTTTCTTTATTCTTTTCTTACTATCTTACCTAAAACAAGAAGAAATACTATAAACAGATTAGATACTATAAAAATCCAAAAATAAATTATTTTAATCTTTTTTTTCATATTTTTTTAAAGGTTTTTTATATCATTTATAATTTAAATGTTGAAAGTAACCAATTAATTAGCTCACTCCAAGAACCTTCAGGAAATTCTGCATGTTTAGCACCAGGTAATACGATAAACTTCTTATTCTCACTAGGAATTTCGTCAAAGAAAGAACGAGCAGATTCGACAGAAAAGATTTCATCATGTTCACCTATTCCTATAGCTATAGGAATTTCAAATTTATCTGGAATATTCAGTTTTTTAACATTAAAAATTTTCATAAAACGAAGGGTATATTTAAAATTATATAAGGGATCATTCAATCCTGTCATCCCATCGCGATAATAAGAGATTATTGGTTTACTGGGTTTTATAATGGAACTCAAAAGAATTTTTAGCTTAGTAGAAATAGACATCTTATTACAAACGCCTGGCTTAACTTCTTTAGCCGCACTTATTAGAATTAACCCACTGATCTCTTTCAAGTAAAAATTAGATGCTATCAGTGCTGTTAATACACCTAAACTATGCCCTAATAGTATTAATGTTGGATGCTTTTCTTTCAAAAATAATATAGATTCTCCTAGATCCTTAACGAGTCTTTCGCTGCTGGGATAATCTCCTCTAATTCCATCCGATAATCCAAGTCCTCGCAGATCTAATCCATAAACTGTATATCCAATCTTAGATAGCGGTACTCCAAGCATTTCATATGGTCCACTATAAGCTGTTATCCCATGTAAGATAAGAATAGCGATTTTTGAAGGGTTTTCAGGTTCCTATACTCTTAAAAATATTTTTTTTCCATCAGATGTAGAAACTAAATAATGAGGATCCTTGAAATCTTCTCTTAATTTTACTAGATCAATTCCCATTTATTTCACTTTAAAGATTAATTATTTAACAAGTAAGTAGTTTATAGTTTTTATTATTAGAATATCAATCTTTAGTTTTTATACTTTTTGCCTTGTTTGAAACATACAAAACCTAAAGTCCTAGTTGATAATAAGGAAATTCTTTTAATTTATCAAAAAAAGAAAAATGTATTATAGAAATAGTTATTTAATTTTTTTAGCTTCCTCTATCCAATCTTCAATCATTTTTAGTGTTGGAGGTCTTCTAAACATATCAGGTTTTTCTTTATCTAATTTCGTTATTCGATCTAGAGTGTTATTAGGATTACGTTGAGCAAATTCTTTAACTGAATCAATTCCAATTTCATTAATGACTTCAGCATATTCTGGGCCTACGCCTCCAATTCTCATTAAATCAGCGTGTTCTGCCCACTTATCTATTAATTTTTCTGAAATCTTTGTCTTTTCTGCTAATTGTTTAATTCCATCCCTGTCTAATCCTATCAAACTCTCTACGTCAAGAATTCCTGCTGTTTCCATTTTTGTTCCATATTTTTTACCGATTCCCTCAATCTCAATAATCGGGGTTTCCTTAGGGCTTGTCTTAGTTTTCTTTACATTATACATATCTTTTGCCGCATTAATCCACCCTTCAATATCTTCAACTTTTGGTATTTTTCTAATAACATCAGGTTGCTTCTTGTCAAACTCAACAATTTTATCTAAAGTATTCTTAGGATTTCGATAGGCAAGTTCTCTTGTAGAATCAATACCAATTTTATTTAAAACTTCTGAATATTCGGGTCCAACACCCTTAATTACCATTAACTCTGTTTGATCTTGCCATTTTTCAAGTAATTTTAGAGAAATACTAGTTGTTTTAGCAAGTTCTTTAATCTTGCTCCAACTTAACGGTATTAGGTCTTCAACATTTGCGATAGCAGCTTTTTCGAGTTTCTTTGCATATTCTTCTCCAACACCTTCAATCTCAATAATTTTCATAGTTTTTCTTCTCTTTTTCTTAAATTAGTTTTTTAATATATGTAATATAAATATCAATTCTATGTTTTAAAATATTTGTTTCATTTTTTATAAAAACAGCATTTGATATTGATTGTTTGTAGAATTTAACCAAATTAATTATAAATAAACTTAGATGTAAGACATGACATAATTGAATATCGTTTGAAGAGAGTTTCAGAATTTACCTTTTAAAAGCTCTTTATTAACTTCAATTATGCATAATTTTAAATACGATATAATGTAATCCAATTTAATTAAAATTTAATTACAATTTAGAGATAAAAAATAATGAGTGAAGAGAAATTAACATTTAAGAAGAAATTCCTTTTTGGGCTTAGTGCATTTCCGGACCAGCTTACTTACCAAATCTTTCAATTCTTGATTTTTACATTCTATTTTACAGTCATCAAAATACCTTTAACATTAATGATAATTACATACATTATTTGGGGTATATGGAATGCCATTAACGATCCAATGCTCGGAGCGCTCTCGGAAAGGACGAAACATAGAGGAAAGTTGGGAAAAAGAAAATTTTTTCTACTCATTTCGATAATTCCGTTATGCGTTATGGTGGTTTTAATGTTCTACGTGCCTTTCGATACAAGTGATAAAATGCTAGAGTTTACTTACTTCTTATCAACGATTGTTATCTTTGAGTTCTTCTATACTATGTTTGATGTAAATGTGAACGCCCTTTTCCCAGAAATGTTCCCAAATGAGAAACAGAGAGCTGATACTAATTTATTAATAAAAGGTCTAACCGTAGTTGCCTTAATTTTAAGCTCACTTATTCCGATGATATTTATTACCGATTTAGTTCCAGAAACCGCAGAAATTCCCGTCACTAAAAACGAATATTTTATGATGGCAATCGTCGTAGCAGTTTTTACGCTTTTAATCTCAATACCGTTTCTTTTGAAGGGGATCGAAGAGAAAGTAGAAATGGCGGAAGATTTCGAAAAAAGACCATCGTTTTTTCAATCAATGAAAATTACATTGACTAATAAAACATTTATAAAATTTGTTGTAGCAAACACCGCGGTTTGGTATTGTTTTTCGATTTTACCTATGATTATTCCCATTTACGCTGAACACGTTATAGGAGGTTCTCTTTTTGCGGGAGGCGGCTCACTTATAGTCGGGATAGCGCTAATGTTAGCTTTTATCATTGCTGCACTTGTCATGCCAATTCACAAAAAACTTGGCTTTAAATACGGAATGCGAAAAGCTTTCATGATAACATTAGGAATTTGGATTTGTACGCTGTTTCCATTCTTATTTATAACTGGAGAAGAGTTTCAAATAGCATTTATTCTTCTTATAGCACTTCAAGGATTTCCATTGTCAGGAGCATTGTTTTACGTAGACATTTTACACGCTGATGTTATAGATGAAGACGCAGTTAAATTCGGAGTTAAATGATCTGCAAGCTTTTATGGAATTAACGCATTTATTCATCGAATCTCAATAATCTTAGTCATTTTAACTATTGGATTTATGTTTGGAAATATAGGTTGGGACAAACAATATATTCCCTTACCTGCGGATCTAAATATAGTTATATTAGGTCTAAAAGCCATAATGGTTATCTTTCCTAGTATCGCACTTGTAATTGGACTTCTAGCCATGAGATCTTATGATTTACATGGAGAAAAACTTGAACGCATAAGAGAAGAATTGAAAAAAATCTGAGCTTAAAGTAAAATATTTATATTTTTTTTTATTTTTTCATATTTAATTTAATTTTAAAATTCACTTCGAACAATCTAAATTATGAATAGTAAAGAAAGAGTATGGGCCGCATTAAATCACGAGCTCGTAGATCGGGTCCCAATCCACGCTGTAGCAGTTGACGGAAACATATGTGATGAAGTGTTGGGAAAACCACCTAGAAGCGCATTTGATGTTTTCGATGAACTTGAACAACAATACCCTGACGATTGGGTCGACCGGGTTAATAGCATTATGACGGAAATCGAAATAAATGTGTTTTCACGAGCGATAGAAACTGGGGCTGCGATTGGTTACGATACATGTGGAGCGGGATATATTCCATTTAAGTTTAAAAATAAAGAAGAAATGACGGACATATTTGGTCGAAAATATAAAATCATTAATCTCGACGGAAATATCTTTCCTTATTATACTGATGGTCAGATTAAAAATCAAGAAGATTGGGATAATTTCCCGAAGCCTGACTTAAAGGAACACTTTAGGCGAGCCAAAAAGTTTTTCAAAACAATTCAAAGACGTAAAAGAAAGTTCGTGAACCCTGATTTTTGCATGATGGCTCAAGATGATTTCGCTAGTGTATTTCCTCCCGTATGGCAAGGAATGGGAATGGGCGCATTTGCAAGAGCTTTACGTAAAAATCCGAAATTAATTCAAGAAAGGTTTGAACAAACTACAGAATTTGTATTAGGAGTTTTTAAAGTTTACGCTGACTGCGGAGCGAAGATATTCTTCGAAGGTGGAGATATTGCATTTAAAAGTGGTCCACTAATTAATCCCAAATACATCGATAAATATGTTTTGCCTTGTATGAAACGAGTCACAGATGCAGTACACGAATGGGGAGGCAAAATCATTTTCCATTCGGACGGTGACATCACTTCGCTCCTTGATTTCGTGCTTGAAGCCGGTTTTGATGGTTTGCATTGTCTTGAACCCCCCTATGTAGATTTAGAATTAGTAAAAAAGAAGGTTGGTGATAAATTATGCCTTCTTGGTAATATTGACACATCTCATATCTTAGTAAAAGGAACCCAGAAAGAAGTTGAGGATGCTGTGAAATACGCAATTAGAAAGCTTGGTCGTGGAGGAGGCTATATGTTATCTCCTTCTAATTCCCATCCAGATATGACTTATCAAAATATCAAATGGATGATTGAAGCCACAAAGAGATACGGAGTTTATCCGTTGAAATTATAAATATTTTATTTCACTACTTGATGTCCACATTTAGTACAATATTTTTCAAGACCTTCCTTCATTTTTCCACAGTTAGAACAAAATTGGGCAATAGAGTTCGGTCTCACTTCAGTATAGGAGGATTTTGGTTTCGGTTCTAACACAGGATCAATTAAGGGAGAGTAGTATTTGGCAATTTTCCTGCATCGAATCAAGGAATAAAGACACAATAAAAATATCATACAAATTACAACTATATAAGGAAGCA
>JAUWZT010000070.1 GCA_030615145.1 Promethearchaeota archaeon
GATCCAGACGCTCTTAAGGTGTTAAATATACATCAAAATGAGGTAGATATGGTCAAGGCCAGTCCTAAAAGTTTCCAATCAGTTTTTTGTATAATGCAAAAAATATAAAAATAACTAAATTATTTTATTTTAGATAATTTAACGCTGTTAAAGCAAATATTTTTGTTGTATCAATTAAATCGTTAATAGATACAAACTCATCCTCCGCATGTACATTATTTTCATGCGTTCCAGTTCCCATTAGTATCGTTTCAATTCCCTTTTCATGAAACCAATGCCCATCATTTGCGGATTGGAATAATTTAAACTCTCGATCTTCGTTATATACAATTTTAATTGCATTCTTGATAGCTTTAGCGAATTTAGAATTAATATCTGATGCAAATGGTTCAAAGGACATTGGAAATTGAACATTGATGTTCAAGTCAGAATCTTCTTTTTTAGCAGCTTCTATGAACTCTAAAATGCGGGTCTTTATACTTTCAACATCTTGTTCTGGAATGGTATTGATCATACAGTATAACAAGCATTTATCTGGCACAGCAGATAATTTGTCGCCCCCCTCAATCTTTGCTATATTGACAGTACTTACTTTAGAAGGATGTCCAGGAAAATTTGGATATTTGGTTTCAGTATTGAGGAACTCTGCTTGTAATTGAGTCAAAAAATTCATCACACCAATCATTTTTTGTATAGCATTGACTCCAGAATACTCATTTCTATAAATCGGGATGTCGAGAAAACTTAAAGCGTGAGCCTTTTTTCCTTTAATTAGAAATGTAACAAGTAAGAATCCTCCAGTATAGGCTGTTGGAAAACCTCCGCGTCCATCTCCTAATAGACAAGCATCACCATTAATATGTCCCTTATCCAATAAGTACCTAACTCCATTGAACCCACCTGTTTCTTCATCTATTGCCGAAATTAATGTTAAACTTCCCTCAAATTTAATACCTAACTCAAGCAAGGCTTTAGTTGCAAAAATTTCTGCAGTTACACATGCTTTATCGTCACACGCTCCTCGACCATATATTTTTCCATCAATTATATGACCTCCAAATGGATCTTCTGTCCATCCCTTATAAGCAGGGACGGTATCCATATGACCATATAATAACAAAGAGGGCCCCGTTAGATTTTAATACTTCCCTACTACATTATTTCGTTTTACAAAAGTTTTAAGACCAAGCTCTTCAAATTTATTCTGAACAAACTGTGCTATCTGTTTATACTTACCTGGTGGATTCTCGGAAGGAATCTGAATGATTTGCTTATGAAAATATATTATGTCCTCCCGCATTTCTTCTATCTTTTCTATTATCGCTTTTTCAATACTTTCCATTTTTATACTCACAAATTCTTATTAGATACATATTTGATGTGGATGTATATAAAACTAAAAAATTAAAAAACTAACGAACACATAATTACTTATCTTTTTAAATAAAAAGAACTCGAATTAATAATTAAAAGTGATAATAGATGGCTAAAAGAGTAGCAATTAACGGATTCGGTAGAATCGGACGAAATTTCTTCCGAACTGTAGTAGATAAATATCCTAACGAAATTGAAATTGTATCCATTAACGATTTATTCGAACCAAAATACTTGGCTTATGTCTTAAAATATGATTCCATTTTTGGGCGATTTAAAGGAACTGTCGAGGCTAAGGAAAAATCTTTGATAATAAATGGAAAGGAAATTCCTATTACTGCAGAACGAGACCCAGCAAACTTACCACATGCTAGTAACAATATAGATGTTGCTCTCGAATCCACTGGATTCTTTACGAAAAGAGAGGGCGCTGCAAAGCATTTAGAGGCTGGAGCTAAGAAAGTCTTAATTAGTGCACCTGCGGGAAATCCTGATTTTACCGTTGTAATAGGTTGTAACGACGATAAATTAACTAACGAGCATAAAATCATTTCTATGGCATCTTGTACAACGAATTGTTTAGGTCCAGTAGTAAAAGTATTAATGGACAATTATGGAATTGTTAACGGAATGATGACTACAGTTCATTCATATACTGGCGACCAACGACCAGTTGATACAGCAAGAAAAGATGATCCCATAAAAATGATTCGTGGTCGAGCTTGTGCGGCAAACATCGTTCCTACATCCACTGGTGCAGCTAAAGCGATTGGTGTTGTTTTTCCAGAATTAAACGGTAAAATGGATGGTATCGCAATGCGTATTCCAACTCCAAACGGGAGTGTTGTTGATTTAAAAGTAAATTTAGAGAAATCTACAACAGTAGAAGATGTTAACACTAAAATGAAAGAAGCCGCATCGGGTTATCTAAAAGGAATTTTAGAATATACCGACGATGCAATAGTAACGACCGATATTGTTGGCAATCCCGCAAGTTCTATTTTCTCTAGCTTGTGGACCAAGGTAATCGGTGGTACTTTCTGTGGTGTTGTTAGCTGGTACGATAACGAGTGGGGTTATTCCAATCGTTTGGCAGATTTAATCGTCAATAAATTATAAATCCTTAACAATCTCAATTATTTTTTTTCTTTTATTTGTATTTGTTTAAAATTTTTGAAATTATTATTTGATTGTGGGATATAAAAACAAAATAATAGAAATGTTTTTAAAAACTTTCTTTTATAAGTTTATAGGATTTAAATGGTTTATTTTCAAATTAGCCCTATTGGATTTGATTGTAGAAAGGATAAAAACAATTGTGAGAAATATCCAGATTTCTGTTTGGAGTGTGTTAAAGCTCAACTTGAAAAATTTGGTTTAAATCTTGATTATAACTTAAAATTCACGATTATTGATTCTGAAGAAAAACGTATTCAAATGTTCCGGGACCTAATATGGCAGAAATTTTTAGATGTTTTGAACATAAAATACATTTTATTAATGGCTAAAGAATCTGGGTTAGCTCTAATTGATTATCCGATTTCAGGGGCGGGTGTAAATACTGAATTATTAACCGGATTTATCCAAGCAAATATCGCGTTTTCAGAATCTAGTAATACTTCAAATGGAAATGCAAATCATGGAAATAATCATCAATTTTATGAATTTCAATACAAAACATTCAATATTTTACTTAAAAATGGCCAATTTATTCGAATCTGTTTAGTTTTAGATAATAAAGCTTCTGATAGCTTGAAAATTCTTGTAACTGACTTTTTAAGCAAATATGAAAGTAGATATCTTAATAAAATTGAAGCACATATAAGAAAAGGGATAATGCATTTCGAAGATACTATTGATTACATCACAGACACTTTTAATGTTAAACTAGTTTTTCCCATGATTCTAACGCACACATTATTACCAGACGAATTAGATTTAATTCAAAAAAATCCTATCCAAAAAGCAATAATGGATTTTGCAGAATTATTGTTAGTTTCAAAATCATTCTTTTTTATTATCAACTTAATCGATGAAGTTCAAAAAATAGTTCGGATAGACGCAAATAAGATACTTTATGAAGTGTACCAACTTATAGAAAAAAAAATTATTATCCCTACTACAATTGAAACTGCTGAAGATACAATTAGTAAATTTCAAGAATCACGAGCGGTAAGAATAGCTAGTAATGAATTAATTTCTTCGATAATTTCTAATGATGATGCGATAAATGAATTGAAAGAGAAAGTAAAGCATATGAGCGAAGAAGAAGTTAAATCATCCATATTTTCTTTCATCCGAAAAGCCGAAGCTGCCGAAAAAGGATTAGCGTATAAAGAAGCACAGGAAGAATATGAAATGGCTCTTTACTTAGCATCTGGTTTTGATTATAAAGAGGAAGTAGGGAGAATATCATTCATGATTTTAGATCTTGATAAAAAGATAAAAGAATTGGAACTAGAGTATGCCTTAAAAATAGGTGAAAAAGCTGAGAAAAAAAAGGACTATGTCAAAGCTATTAATTATTATCAACAAGGATTAAAAATTTTATATGATGCTCAAGAACTTTACGAATCTCGAATCAAAAAATTGAAAAAAAAAATTGCCAACCTTCAAAAAAATTTATAAAATTAAAGAATACAGCTACTTCTTTTATTATCTTCAATGTATTATGCCAAAAAAAAAATGAACATCTTATTATACTTTTATAGTATGCTTTATTTAACAGTTGAATTGATTCTATTATGTTTAGAGAGCCAGAGTGCCTAGATTTTCCATTGACCCTCTTCGTAGAAAATTTTTCCATCAGCTATAATTTTAGATCCTGGTGGCTTCATATCTTTTAAAATGTCCCAATGTATAGCACATTCGTTTTTTCCTCCGCATTCTACGAGTCCTAATCCAAGTGCACAGTGTAAAGTTCCTCCTATCTTTTCGTCAAATAGCATATTTTTTGTAAATTTGGTAATGCCATAGTTAGTTCCAATAGCAAATTCACCTAAAATATTCGCATTTTCAATCGCAATTATCTCTTGTAGTAAGTCTTCGGCTTTATCTGATGTTGCTTTTGTCACTTTTCCGTCTTTAAAATCCAAGTAGATATTTTCAATTTCTTGTCCAAGATATATCCCCGGATATGTAAATCTTATATGCCCATTTACAGAATCCTCTACAGGACTAGTATATACCTCTCCATCAGGTAAATTTTCGTGTCCGCAACAATTTTCCCATGTTCTACCTTTTACTGAAAATGAAAGATCAGTGTCCTCCCCTAAAATACTAATCTTTTCTGAGGTGTTTAAAATTTCTATAAAGTTATTTTGCATTTTCTCAATTTCCTTCCATTCGTTAACGGGATCCTCCTTATCTAGAAATAACGCTCTTTCTACAAACTCAAAATAAGAGAATAAATCCATATTTGCTTCTTGAGCTAAAGAATGGGACGGATAAGGGATTCCTACCCATTTATATTCCCCTTTAATATACCTTTCATCAATTATTTTATTTATTTCTCGTCTAGTTTGTGAACCATAATATTTAGCGACTAATTTAGGATCAACCAAGGAGAGTTTACGGGTGTTATAATCTCCAAAAATATATACTAAACTATCAAATTCTTTAGCTATGGTTTTAAAAATGTCGTCTATATATATTAACTGTTCTTCTGAGCCGTGCTTAAAAAGTAATTCTTCTTCTCCTTCAACTGTAGGAATTAATAATGGATGAGCACCAGCTTTTAGAATTTCTGCATAAATTGCCTGAAAAAGTTCTTCTGCTATGGTGGGCCCCATAACATATACTCTTTGATCTTTTTTAACACCTATAGAATAGTTTACTGCTAATTTCGCTAATTTTTCGTAGAATTCACTTATCATGAGATTTTAAAATTCTTGAAACTTTAAAAATCATTCTCCAGTTGAATCCTTTTTTTTTTCTTTTCTTATTTTTCAATATTAATAGTATGTTTTATTTAACGAAAAATTATGACTCTTTTATCTTATTAATAGGATTTTGTACTACGAATCATAACTCAAGGTAAATTATAGATTTAGAATAAGAAATGTATGATTCTCTTAAAAAGTATAATAATCAAGTATACACTGGCATGAAGATTGGTGGGTCTCATAAATGGATCTATAACGACGGAAAATGGACTGAAACAAAAACCGCTCCAGCCAAATGGACAATTAACTTTAATAGTGTAAAAACAAGAGTAAATCCAGCACCGTCTAATTCAGGGGCTAATATTGGTACTAAATTTCATTGGTACATTATTGCCGATCAAATCGCGACTAAACTAAATAAAGATTCTTATATGACGCAAATGAAAGGTATTAAATATAAAATTGGTCATAAGCGTCCTCAATGGCGGACTTTTAGTTACAATTATCCTGAGCAAAACTCGTATAAAGAACGAGTCATAAAAATATTAGAAACTATTCTTAACAAATTAAAGAATGAAAATTTGCCTAAAAACGACTCAATAACTCGGTTTATTTTTAATGAAATTTAATTGATAGACAAACCAATTACCGAAACATTCGTAAAAATCCAGACCAGCTTCCTTTGCCCACCGTTTTTCAGTTCTACGTAGTGGATAGTCAGGATCCAGAAAGAGTTCACTCAATGATATTATACCATCTGGCTTTAGAATTCTTTTAAATTCCCTTAAAACTCTTATAGGATCAGGAATTTCGGGTAAACAAGTAATCGCAAAGATTCGATCTACGCTTTCATCTTCAAACGAAAGATTGTAAGCATCGTCTATTTTAGGAATAATATTTTGAATATTCTCTTTTTTAATTTTTTTCTTTAAACGGTTGATGATTGATTCTTGAATATCAATTGCAAATACTTTTCCATTAGGTTGTACCTTTTCTGCTACTGCTTTCGTATAACTGCCTTTACCGGGCCCAATTTCTACTACAGTCATTCCGGGTTTAAGTTGCATTCGTTCAGCAATAAGTTCAGGTTTTTGTATTAATCTACGACGGAACGGGTTATCAATCAATCTCGTTAAGAAAGCCGGGATGGGAAATTTGTATATTTTTCTAATAATTCTTACTATTATAAATATAATAAATAAGAAACACAAAAAAGCAATCAATAATATGAAAAAAACAGTTCCTAATATTGATGTCCAATCTGAGATTTTAAATTCACCAATTAGTTATAATTTATTTTAAGAATTTTTTTATCCTTTAATTTTATTCCAAATAATATAAAAAGGAAATAATTTTAATAGCTTTTAATTTATTCATATTCATGGACTTAAGCACTGCGAAAGAAATCAAACTTGAAGATAAAGGTTTATTCGACAAATATTTTCAGAATTACCCTCCTCAGACATCTGAATTCACCTTTACGAATCTATACATGTGGAGGAACTTCTACGGGTTTTTTTTTATGGAATGGAAAGAGCACCTTTTAATTTTTTCACGGGATATTTTTAAGAAAAGGAAAGCCACGATGTCCGGAAGCGATAACACCCTATTTTTTTTCACTCCAATCGGCACAAGACCTGCTGATGTAATTATTGCTCTATTCGAAAATTTTAATGAAATTGAATTTCACAGGGTACCAGAGCAGGTTACAGAAGTTCTTAAAAACCACGAAAAGTTTTTGGCTTTAAATATTGAGATTTTTGAAGATCGAGATAATTGGGACTATGTATACGAGGGAGATAACCTTAGAAATTTACCGGGTAATCGCTACCGCCAAAATAGAAGGTGGTTAAACAAGTTTTTAGAAAATTACGATTATAAATTTAAGATATTAACGGAGGACGAAGTTGCCACGACCAAGAAACTACAGTTGGAGTGGTGTATTCTTAGAGAATGTGAAGACGACGAAGGTTTGGAACAAGAGGAGAAAGCCATTTACGACGCCTTAGACAATTTTTCTGCGTTAGGATTTAAAGGATCGTTAATTTGCGTCGATAACAAATGTGTTGCTTACACATTTGGAGAAATGTTAAATTCGGACACGATCGTAATACATATTGAGAAAGCACATATGGAGTATGAAGGTGCGTATCAAGCGATTAGCAATCTTTTTTTAAAAGGTAGTTTTAAAAATGCCATTTTCGTTAATCGAGAGCAAGATTTAGGAGTCCCGGGTCTACGTAGAGCAAAAGAATCGTATAAACCAATTCATATGGTCCAAAAGAGCATACTATATCGAAAAACATAGGAAATAATAATTGGATTTATGAAAGTTTAAATACCTTTTTTAAATTGTAGAAATTAAGTAGAAATAATTAATATATATGAATTTACATATAATACAAAAGAAACGAAATTAATGTGATACAAAATGTCAGACGAAGAAAGCTTTAATAAACAAATAAAAAAAGATAAAGTTGGGAATTTATTAGGGAAAACAACTACGCACTCGGTACAAGTACAATTTTCTGACCCAACAATCGAGCGTAATTCTTATTTTGTAATCTATGGAGAGAAGGACGAAGAGGGAATAAGAGCTACCTATATGCTAAATATTCAGAAGTTATGGAGCGAAGCAAAAGGGATGCTTGCGGATCTGAAGGTATGTGGAGATAGACCAAAGAGACCGTTTGAGATAGGTTCAGAAGTTTATCGCGCATCTGAAATTCAAATTACTAAATTATTAGGAATTTATAACCTACCCGAAGAATCCGTCTCTCTTGGGAAGCTGATAGGCTATCCATTTGACGTTAGATTATTAGTGAAAAATTTTGGAAGAATATTCATTACGGGAAAGTCTGGTAGTGGAAAGTCGTATACAATGGGTGTACTGTGCGAGGAATTTATGAAAAAGGGCATTCCACTCGTAATTTTAGACAGACATGGTGAGTACGGGAGCTTGAAAGTACTTGCGGGAGAAAGTGAAGATAGTGAAGGAATTAAAAAAGAAAGCCAATTTGTGAATAGCATTATCGAATATTCTGATTTAAGCGTTAACAAAGGAGGAGATATCGATGTAGAGTATCTATTTTCGTTAGATCCCACGGATATTATTGCTCCACATCTATGTACAATTATCAATATGAGAGGTATGGATTTAAACGTACAAGAAATGGTTGCTGGTAAGCTGCTCAAAAAATTATATCAGGCAAGTACGGCCAGAAGAATTCCTCCGTTTTACTTACTACTTGACGAGGCTCACTTGTTTGCTGGAAAAAAACAAACCGAAACGTGTGAAATTGTAAAACTGTTCTCACAAGAAGGTCGTAAATTCGGTGCAAATTTAATCATCGGTACTCAAAGACCTCAATTGTTAGATACAACTATTCGCGCCCAAGCGGGTACTTGGGTGGTTCATAACCTCACTGATATACGAGATATTGATGTTACGATTTCGAGCGCAGAAGATTTAACTCGAAGTAATAAAACGGATATTCAAGGGTTAGATAAAGGCGAAGGAATTATTTGTGGAGAAGCAATAAAAGGTATACCCCTATTCGTAAAAGTACGTAAAAGACTTACTGCTCATGGAGGGGTTGGTTTCAACCCACTAGACTTCCTTCCAAAACAAACTATAGAAGGGCTACAAAAACGTAAGCAACAAATTTTAGGAGAAAAAACCGCTAACGAATTAGAAACTGGGAAATCTATTTATGAAGAAATTACCGCTCCTAAAACTTCAGCAGAATATTTAGATCAGATTGGCTACTTAAAAGTCAGAATTAAAGAGTTAGAAGAAGAAGTAGATATTTTAAAAGGAAGAATATTAGGTGTTGAAGAAGGAACAAGAGGTCCACTATCTATTAGTCAAATTACAGATAATGATGATGTTGAGGAACTCCAAACAGAAATAAAAGTATGGAGAGAAAAGTATAATTACCTTAAGGAATCCATGGAAAATCCAGATGCGGTGATATCTTCAGGTGAGGGAAGCAGTGAACTGATTCTCGAACTTCAGAACAAAACAATAGAATTAGAAGCTAACGTTCAGAAGTATAGGTCTCAATATACAGATGCCGTACTCTTAGCCGAAAAAGCTATCAAAGAGTTAAAGAAGCGAAAAAAGTAATTTTTTAATAATATTTTATTCTTATTTTGATTTTTGAACTCTAAAAATTTTTTCTGTTTTCTTATTAATTAATGTATTTTCAAGTTTAACCAAAATGTATTAATTTTATTATGGATATCTCAAGGTATTACTTATTAGTATTTAAAGCAAAGAGGATTGATGATGAATATTGAGAGTATAAAAGTTCTTCAAAAAGAATTATCTTCGCTTATTGGAGTTTCTGGTTATGAAGATGATGTAAGTGATTTCATTTTAAAAAAGATAGAGAAAGAAAACTTAGTTGACAAGGTCTGGAAAGATAATTTGGGTAATATTCTAGCTGTAAAAGAGGGTACTAATGGGAGTAACAGAATTCTATTGGATGCGCATACTGATGAGATTGGATTTATGATTTCTCATATCGAAAATAAAGGTTTCCTACGATTTATTCCAATTGGGGGTTGGGATAAAAGAATTTTATTAGGGCAATCAGTAGTGATACGATCTGAGCCAGGAAAAATCCATCGTGGCGTTATAGGATCGAAACCACCACACCTTACCTCTTTAAACGAGAGAAAAAAGATTGTCGAAATTTCAGATATGTATATTGATGTCGGGATGGATTCAAAAGAGGAAGTGGTAAAAAATAATATTGTCATAGGAACCACCGGTACGCTTTTCTCTCCTTATGTAGAGTTCCCAAATAATATGGTTCGGGGTAAAGCCTTCGACGATCGCACTGGTTGTAATGTACTCCTTCACATCATGAAATTGGTGAAAGAAGGAGCGCCTGTTAAAGATACTTTACTTTTTAATTTTGCAGTGCAAGAAGAAATAGGAGGTAGAGGTGCGATTACAGGAGCATATAATCTTAAACCAACAATTGCTATTGCCATAGAAAACACTACTGCTGCGGATGTTCCAGGTATCAAGGAAGCAGAAATTCCAGTTTACATAGGAAAAGGCCCAGCAATTACAGTAGCAGATAAATCAATAATTTCCAGTCCTAAAGTTAACGAAAGACTCGTTAAAAATGCTGAACTCGACAAAATTCCCTATCAAATTAAGAAACCTATGTATGGTGGGACTGATGCAGGTAAGATTCATATTTCCCGAGAAGGTGTTCCAAGTTCAGTTGTATCTGTTCCTTGTAGATATATACATTCTCCCACGTCTTTACTTAAGTTAGAGGATATTCTTAATACAATTCGTTTAATTGATGCATTTATTCGAAATTCTGCTAATATTTAGAGTAATGAAGTAAATAAAAAGAAAATAAAAAATTTTATAATTTCTATCTTTATTTTGGTGGCTTAATTAAGTACGCTAGGATTGCTGAGCCAACTGACATTATTCCCATTACAATAAATAATATCAAGTAGCCCCCAAAAATTGTAACGAATAAGTTCACACCAACAGCACCAATAAATCCTGCGACACCATAAGCGGTAAAGACAATTCCATAATTAGGACCTAAATTCTTTGAGCCAAACAAATTAGCAGTAGCAGTAGGGAATAAACTGAAATTACCTCCGAAGCAGAAATATATTGAACATGTTATTATTAAGAAATATATCTCGTTGACATTCGTTGTAAAGTAGATAAACATGAGGGTCGCTTGAATCGTAAACATTAATAACATCGATTTTTTATAAGTAAGCATATCTGCTAATTTGCCCCACACAATTCTGCCTAATCCGTTTAATAAAGCTGCTAAACTCCCAATCAATACGAAATCACTAGTTCCAATCGCATAAATGAAATTATCTCCAACATCAACAGATTTAGCAAAAGCAGCGTACGATCCAATTACCATTAAACCAGACATCGCGCTAAACGCAAAGGCTGTCCAAAGCATCCAAAATTGAGGTAATTTTACAGTTTGACCCCGCTCGAATTCTAACCCCGAAATTCCACTCTCTTCGGAAGGAGGTGGAGGTGTCCACCCTACAGGCTTCCATCCTTCAGGAGGATTACTCAAAGTCATTGCTCCTCCAATAACAAGAACGATATATGTTATTCCTAAAACGATAAACATCATTGGGATATTTTGCGAAACTGTAGCAACAAAGTTTGGATCAATAGTTTCTAATCCTGTTGGGTTTACTAATGCTTTAATTACATAATTGAAAACGAAGGCACCTGCTCCAAATCCAGCGACCGCGATTCCGTTAATAAATCCTTTTTTATCTGGAAACCATTTACCAGCTGAAGCGATTGGACACACATAACCGAAACCAATACCAGCACCAAATATAATGCCATAAGTAATTAAAAATCCCATAAAAGTACTCATAAAAGCACTTGATATCAAGCCAATCCCAATCAAAATCCCGCCTAAGATCGCAATCTTTTTCGGACCGTATTTTTGCTGCAATTTACCCGCAAAAATCATCGTAATCGCAAAGGATAATAAACCTGTTCCAAAAATATATACTGTAAGTTCTCTGGTTTCGCCTAAATATGGGCTGAGGAAGATGGTGAGAGTTCCCCAAGAGTATATCGTGCCTAACGCTAACTGTATAAGAATAGCTCCTATTACAACAATCCATCGATTTCTAATTTTTTGTTCAGTCGACATTTTCTTCAAAATTATGAATATTATTGAGTCTAAAAATTATGTGAAGAATAAAAACTTTTCATTAATAAAATATTGATGAATTTCCATGTAGTTTGCGGAATAATAATTAAATTTTACAAGTTACTTTTATAAAATTAACAATGGCTAAAAAGGAGTTTTTATATAATTGTGAATCAGAGTATTAAAACATGAATAAATTTAATCTATCGAAAAAAAGAATCGCATTAATTTGTATCTTTCTGGGTATTTTCGTAATCGGAACTATTTTCATTTTTGTAGTACCTTTAAGCGTCAAAAGCACATATGGATTATCGACTCAAACAGACGATGGCGTAACTATTTCCTTTAATGTTTTTGAACCTTTGGACGGGGGATTGAACAAGCCAGCTTTTATAATTGGACATGGCTCTATGGTGAATAAAGAAATGGTAAAGGGCTACGCCTTAGAACTGGCAGCAGCAGGTTTTGTTGCTGTAGCCTTTGATTTCAGAGGGCATGGTCAAAGTACTACGGGTGATTCTAGCGTAAGGATTAACGATATTATTGCTATTAAAGAATATCTACAAACTAGGGGAGATATAGACATGAAGTCATTAGGATATATCGGTTATAGCATGGGTGGTTTAGGACAAGAGTTAATTCACAGCGATACGGCATTCAAGTGTTTTATTGGAATTGGAACTTGGTTATATCCAGATCTAAGAAGAGGTAATTCAACCAATCCATTAAATGTATTAATGATTCAAGCTTTATTTGACGAAGCCGTTGAGCTTCCATACCTAAAGGAGAGTTTGGCAACGCGCGTGAGCATTCCTATTTCAAACGTAGATTCAAACAAAATATACGGATCATTCCAACAAGGAAACGCAACAATGATTTACTTAGATGATAATAGTAATCACCTTACAGTCGCCTGGGATGAAGACTTCATTCGTGAAGCAAGAGATTGGGCTATAAATTCGTTTGACATCGATGTAGTAGATGAAACCTTTTATGTAAATGTAAGAGTTTTGATATTACTAGTGCAAGTGATTGGTGGCATTGGGTTTTTCTTATTAATTGTTGACCCATTATCTAATTTGATTTTACAGTCTAAAAACGAGAGAGAAAACGGAGCAGAAATAAAACGCTATAGAATTGATGCATCAGATTATTCAATCAAAAGCTTATCGGTTAAGTCAATATTATATTCACTGCTACTTGGTGTTCCAGGCGTAATAATTTTTATACCAATTTTACTGATTTTACCTTTAGCCATAGCCGGGTTCGTTGTAGCTTTGTTATTTGGTCAAGCATTTGGATTAATGGTTTTATTATGGAGAATAGGGAAGAAAGATGATTTAACTTTTAAAGATATACTTAAAGAACCTTTTAATGGAAGAAATAGATTTCTCAAGCAATTAGCATTAGGAGCAATTTTAGGAGCGGTACTATACCTTATTTCATATTTATCAATTGGGTTAAACTATTTAGGATTGTTTCCTTCCGTAACTAAAATTTGGACAATGCCAATCTACTTTGTCATTAGTTTTTTCGTAATCCTAATTCTTAATTTAATAACTCAAGTGATAATTCAAAACAGGTTCAATGCCTCTATTAGTAATACTATTAAAATACTATTTTTGGGTTTTATCATTCCATTTCTGTATTATTTTGTATATCTGTTACTTATCGGTGTGGCTTTGAGAAGTTTATTTTACTTTGGAACCTTTATTCCAATCTCATTAGCGATGTTTACTCTAACATCTGCGGTATCCATAATAACCTATAGAAAAACCGGAAATATCACTACAGGGGCTATAATAAACGCAGTTATACTAACTTTTCTGATTGTAACCATGTCTACACCACAAAGTGGCTTTGAGTTCTTAGTAGGCTTTTTTTAAATTTTTAATAAACTATCTTTTTTTTATTTATTATCTAAATACTATAAAATTATTAACCTATATTTTTGATTAAAA
>JAUWZT010000234.1 GCA_030615145.1 Promethearchaeota archaeon
TTACTTAATAAAAATTAATTTTATATATTTGTTATGAATAGAAAAAAGAGTAGCACTATGATTGAAGTTGAGATTAAAGTCAAAATCTCCGATCCAAACCTTATACGGAAAAAGTTTGAAGATTTTAATGGTGTATACAAACTTTCTTTGCATCATGAGGATACTTATTTTAACATGCCAAAAGGTTTAAGGGATTTTAAACAGACAGATGAAGCATTAAGATTAAGAAAGTCTATTGAATTTAATAGGGATAATAAAACAATGGCTCAAAAAATCAATTATTTTATAACCTATAAAGGTAAAAAGATTGATAAAACAACTAAAACAAGAGAAGAGATCGAAGTAAAAATAAATGAAATTGAGGACATGAAAAAACTTCTCGATCTATTAGGATTTCGAGAAGTATTTACCGTCGTTAAAGAAAGAGAACTATATGATTTCAAATTTAAGGATACAAGAATAGAAGCTTTGATCGATTATATTCCTATTTTAGAACAACATTTCATCGAAGTTGAATTAATAACAGAATCATATGAGAATGTAAAGGAAAATAAGGAGCTACTTTTTGTATTTTTAGAGAATTTCGGGATTAAAAAGCAAGAATCCGTTAGAAAGTCTTATTTAGAGCTAATTGCCGATAAATTATTGAGTGTGTAATTTATATCTTATGGAATTTTTTCAAATATGAAATAGTTTTATGTTGATTTTTTCTTTAATTCGGCATATTCTCCATCTATTATTTGGGAGATGTATCTCCTTCCTTTAATTATCCACATGATTTTGTGTCCTTCTCGAGCTTTTTTCCCCCATTCTGATTTTTTTCTGTAATTTTGTTCTATAAAGCGATACCCAAATAAATCAACATATTTAATTCCGCTTGAAAATTTCTTTATAGGGTATTTAATCTCGTCAAGTTCGACAGATTTTTCTCCTTGAAAAAATGCGTTATATATTTTTAAACCTTTTTCCTTCAACTCTTCCATTTTACTCACTCCATAAGATTTTATCAGTTTTCTTTTGGATTACTCTGTAAATAGAAAAGTTTAAGGCTTTTTAACTTTTGTATCGAATCCAATTAGGAACTTTATCTATTGTATTATTTTTGAATTTAATCCGTTTTAGCGACAAGAGATTTGGACATTTTTCAGGATATTTTTCTATTTTGCAATTGGAGATTTCCAATTCCTGTAAATTTCTTAAGTTACATATCGAAGAAGGAATTTCATTAAGATCCGAGAGAACTAAACTTAATATAAAACCTCCCTCAGCTTTCTTAACTCTACCCAAGCCTTTATTTCCGATTTCAGTATTTTCTTTAAGCAGAGTTTGTTTATCTGCATCAGATAATTCAAATTTCTCGAGAAAATTATTAAAATCGGCTTGAAATTTCATAAGATCAAGATATTCAATATCTAGGATGAATTTCGAGTCGAATGAATTTAAATTATATTTAGTTGTTATTTTTTTATAAATTCTTTTCCGAATTTGTCCAAATTGTGGATAATCTTGAGTTTCTAATAAGTCGATTAAATTTTTAAGAAAGTATATTGAATTTTCATTATGTAATGCCCATAATAACGGTTTTAATTCCCGTTCAGGGAAGTGATGAATTAAAGTTTTCGCAGCTCCGAATTTAACTACAGGCGATTCGTCAGAAATTAAGCAATTTTCAATAATGTTGAAAGCTAATTCGTCATCAATTGTCAATTTACCGATGTAATCTAACGTGATGACTCTGATTACCTCATCGTCACTCTTGTTAATAATGGATTCAAATAACTTTAGAGCGTGTTTCGTTCCTATCTTTATATCAACATATTTAGAGTAGATGCTCTCTGGTGTTGGATGTTCATTCATAACTTATTTCATACTTTCCTTTAAAACCTCGTGGTGACACACTGTTAACGAAATTGTTTCAGGCGCTAAAATTTCGAGATTTTTTAACACTTCCACATATGAGGCTAAGATTACGAGGTTCTCATTATTTCCCTTTAATATAACATTTTTTTGAATGTAGCAATTATCGGCGATAATGGCTTTATCGATCGTAACATTGCTTGATATATACGATTCGTTATAGATTACGCTATCTCTGAGTACGACATTGCTATCAATAAATACATTATCTCCTATTATTACATTAGGACCAATTGTACTATTACCTCGAATTACAACATTTTCACCTATGGTACAAGGCGAATGAATTTTTGAGCTGGGGTGGATGTCAGCAGAATGATCTATTAAATTTTTAACATTAGATTCTAAATTCTTCATTATATCAGCCATTAGAATCATATTACCTTCGAGTAAATCGTATGGCTTTCCAATATCTTTCCATACACCACTTATTTGATAATGATAGAGTTGTTCCTTTTTTACTACAATAGGAAATACTTGTCTCTCTATTGATACTTTTTTATGTGGTTCAATATAAGTCAAAATTTCTGATTCTAATAGATAAACTCCTGCATTGATTGGCATGGGGATAACCTCGCCACTTGGAGGAGAATATTCGTCTTTTTCTAGGAATTCCAATAATTGGTGAGTATCCTCATTTTCTATTAACACACCATATCGTGAAGGATCGTCAACAACCTTTCCAGCAATAGTTCCAATACCTTTTTTAGTTGTATGAAAATTAATCATTTTATTTAGATCACAGTTTAAGATCACATCCCCGTTTAGCATGAAGAAATTTTCCCCTTCCAAATAGGGCTCAGCTATTTTAATTGCTCCCGCAGTACCCAAAGGATGTTTTTCTTCCGTATAGTGTATTCTAACTCCTAACTGGGAACCATCTTTAAAATAATTTTTAACAATATCATCCATTACGCTCACAGCCAGAACGATTTCTTTAACCCCCGCTGATTTTAAAAGAAGAATCTGTCGCTCCATAACAGGTTTATTAACGACTGGCATTAAAGATTTTGGTACGACACAACTTAAAGGTCTTAAGCGAGTTCCGTACCCACCCGATAGTATAATAGCTTTTGTCATCTTTTTTCAAAAAAAGTTAATTTTAGAATGTATAAAATAATTAAAAAGACCTTTTTTAAAAACTATTTTAATTATTACTGTTCTCATTTAATTCATCTAATTCATATACTCGTTCGTAATTTGTGTTTCTGACATTAGAAAACAACCAAACTATTGCGATAAATAGGATATTTAAAAACGAACTTAACATAAAAAGAGTCGTAATACCCATTAGTTCTGCTAATGGTCCTGAAATTATCATCGCTAACGGTGATACCAATGTAACAATGGTGATTACATTTGACATGACCCGACCTTGCTTGTCTGGAGGTATTACAGTCTGCAGAATTGTTAGAAACATGGTATTAACAAAAGGAACAATAAACGCAAAGATAAAACCACCTATACTTATAACGATGAAATTTTGTAGCGGAGCAAAGGATAATATCAAATGACCGATTTCCCCTACAAAGATGCCAAGAAAAATGATTAAGATTTTTCTCTTCCAGACTTTTTTGATAACGACGATTATTGCCCCGACGAACATTCCTGCTTGGATTGAAGAAAGGACGATAGCTGTGTTCTCAACAGTCCCAAAATGTGTCACTTGTACATAATATACCATTAAAGTACCATAAGGGTTTCCTAGAAAATTTAAAATTGTTGCTACAAAAAGGAGAGTAAACAAACTTGGAACAATTTTGATCGCTCTCAATCCGTTCTTAAATTCTCCAAAATAAGATTTTTCTTTTCTTATTTT
>JAUWZT010000087.1 GCA_030615145.1 Promethearchaeota archaeon
GGAAAAATTATCTTGAGTTTTTAAAAACTAACGAATCCCTTGGATTCTTTTACATTAAAAATATGCTTAATGATTATATCGTTACTTTTAACTTAATTAAAGATATATTAACTAGAAATACTTCTATCAACAGTATCTTCAAATTTAGTGAACATTTTAACAGGCAAGGAGTATCAAACTCAATCGAAAACAACATTACCTTTAAAAATTCAACAATTAAAAAGACGTTTTTTAACCATTTCCTACCATTATATTTTAAATCAAAGGAGAATTTTGAGAAAGAAATTAACAAATATACTAGTTTTTTTAAAGTAATTAGTTCTTGTAACGATTTGAAGATCTTTAACTTGCAATCAATTCGCATGATTGTAAAAAACAGATCATTGATAAACACAATTTATAAATCTAAGGAAGAAAAATTAATGAATTCATATGAGCGCTATGAATTATCCGATATAACATATCAATCAATTGAGGAAAAGCTAGATTGTTACCTAAATAGCAAACCACCTGTAATTAAACCAAATTTAATAGCAAATATCTTAGTTTCAAATATTCAAGTTTTTATTGTTTTATTAAAAAATAACGAGGAAACTTTAGAAAATCTTAAAAAAATATCTTTTATATCAAAAAGAATGGGGATCGGTTCTGGAGAAATACTGAATGTAGGATTATTAATTCCATCCTTAAGTAGTAGTGAAAAGGGGACATTTATTTCATTGTTGATTAATGTTTTTAAAGAAAATCTGATTAGTATTAAAAGATATTTGTGGAGCTATCTTCAACAGGCGTTTTCAAGGAAAGATTTTTATGATTTAGAAAAAAAAGAATTTTTTTATCAAAAAGATCTTTTTGAGCAATTTTTCCTAAATGTGAGAAGCATTCTTGGTGAAGTGCAAAAGTCTCTTCCAGAAATCCAAAATATGCAGCAGGAACGATTTTGGTCGGAAGAGAAAGATGTTTCTTACTTGATTAAAGAGGTAGAAGATCGCGTACGAAACGAAACTATAGATTTAAGTTCAGAAAATCTACGAAAATTATTCGAATTTCATAATCTATTGAGCAAAAACATACTAAACATTGAAGAGTTTAAAAAATCCCAAGAAAAGTTTTTCTTTAAAAATTGCATCAATTCAATCGATTTTATACCGTCATTTCAAAACTTTGGGATAAGCCAGTATTTCTTATATTTTTATCCTACAGATATTGAAAACATTAATTTTATGCTGCTATTAAACAATTCTTTCCAATCAATTAGCTACCCCGCACAGATCGATAATTCTAATTCATTTTTGATCCAATACATTTATCCGTATCGCAATCCGGGTATATCGCCATATATAAATTGGCTGACCAAGTCGAAAAAAATCATCAGAGAATATTGCTTATTTTTCATTAAGAAGTTCTATCAAATTTTGCATTTCGATTACAACCTGAGTTCTGAAGGTTGGGATCTTGACCCAAATCGGTTTAAGATATATTTCCAAAACATATTGTTTAACCCTGATTATAAAGTCCAAATTCCTGATTTAAAGGAGTTCAATATTGGTGATTTACACAGTTCAAATTATCTTGGACCCAATTCCTCTGAATTTAAAGCACTATCTCAAATATATAACTGGAAATCGTTGGATATTAAATCTTACTTAACGAGACGTTATTTTAAAATAAATACAAGTATAAAAGAATTGTTAAAGAAAGGATTAATTCAACCTTTTATTTCTTTAAAGAATTTAGATTTAGTGGAAGAGATTACAATTATTTTACCAGATGTTAAAAAAGAACATAACGAGTCAATTCTTAAGATTTTTAGCTTTTTCAACATCGGGGTCATCTATGAAATGGAGGGTGAATATTACATTCATGGATTTGAGGAAGTAATGAAATTCGAGAATGGCATAATGATTAAACTATATTTCCCCGATTGTCAAATAGATGAATTCGAGAAACTTTTCGATTTGCTTTTTGAATACATGGAAATTGACCACTATTTAATCCTAAACGACATAGTTGACGGAGAGAATTTAGTGAAATCTACTTTCAATGGATTGAAATTTTTAGAGACATATAATCCTTTAGCCAACCTAATTTGGAACGATAAAGACAAGAGATGGCGGAACCATAAATTATTTAACGAGAAATTTGAACCGGTTTATCCTGATTTGTTCTTTGGAAAAAAGAATTACGATTTAGATTCATAATTTTCCACGTTAATATTTGGTTTTGTTCGAAAACACTGAGACAAACTTGTAAAAGTATAAATCAATCTAAATTTTCAAAAATAATAAATCAGTTGATATTTTTTCTTAAATGAATGGTAGTTAAAGATCTCGATTTTGAAAAGTTCGAAACTTTGTTTCATCCAATCAATATCGCGTTTATTGGAGCTAGCGAGAAATCTGCTTTTGGAGCAATGTTGTATTTATCAGCGTTTAAAACTTCGAAATGGAAAGACACATTCTTCCCTGTAAATCCAAAATATGATAAAGTCCTCGATTGGAAATGTTATAATTCAGTCTTAGATATTCCGTATCCTATAGACACTGCTTATATTTCTGTTAAAACTAAATTCATTCCCCAAGTTTTAAAAGAGTGCGTAGAGAAGGATGTTCCATGGGTAATTATTTTCTCATCTGGTTTTTCTGAAACGGGGGATCCAACGGGATTAAAATTAGAAAAAGAGTTAAAGCAAATTTTATTAAAATCCAATACGAGAGTTATAGGTCCGAATTGTATAGGACCATATAATGCAGCTGAAGGTATGGCATTGTCCTTCAGCGCTAAAAAGAATACTCCTGGGCAAGTCTCGTTCATGTCTCAATCTGGGGGGCATATGAGCCAGTTATTAGATGTAGGGTATAAAAGGGATATTAGGTTTAGGTACGGGGTGTCATTTGGTAATCAAATAGACCTGAATTGTATAGATTTTCTGAAATATTATCACAAGGATTCCACAACTCACGTAATCGCAGCCTACTTAGAGTCATTCGGTTCCGCTACGGGCCATGAATTCTTTTTAGAGCTGAAAAAAAACACAAAAAACAAACCAGTTATTATATGGAAAGGAGGTTATACTGATGATGGCTCGAGAGCAGCGTTTTCCCACACTGGCGCCATAGTAAGTGATTTAAGGTTATGGCATTCAATGGCCAAGCAAACCGGTGCAACTATAGTTAGAGATAACGAAGAATTTTGGAACGCTATTAAGACATTTGAATTGTTATTTCCAAAATATGTCCCTCAAGGTAGAAATGTAGGAATAATTACTCCTGGCGGCGGATCTAGCGTGAATACAACTGATCTATTCAATTTTCATAATTTAAAAATTCCGGAATTAACTTTAGATTCCCAAAAGAAAATTAGCGAAATACTTCCATATGAAAACGTAAATGTGAAGAATCCCGTGGATTTAGGAGCCCTTGGCTTTGTAGTAGATGTATTCGTAAAGTGTATTAAGATTGTAGTAAACGATCCAAATATTGATATTATAGTTCTTCAGTTATGGCCTCATTTTATCTATAATCATGTTTTCAAGCAGATGATTAAAATCCAGAAATCTACAAAGAAACCATTTATGTTTTGTTTACCAAGCATTGCTGACTCATCGGAACTTGCCCAACGATTTTCAACAGTTAAAAAAATACTTCATGAAGAGCGAGTACTCTACTTTCTATCGTTAAGAGACGCTGCAAAAAGTTTATCACTTTATTGTGATTATATTGAATATTTAAACTCACACAAAAAAGAAATTTTGGATAAAGAAGAATGATAGTATTACTTTTTTTCCATCATTTCTCTTAAATAGAGTTTCATAAAATATCTTTCAATAGTACAGTACTCCAATTTCTGATTGTTAGTTAATTCTTTATTGTTTAACAAGATAAAGTGGACATCTATGATTTTTCCGTAAAATTTATTCAATTTGTTGACAATTTCTTGCTGTTTTAAGTGAATTAAGTCTTTTTTTTCAAAAACTGGCTGATTAGATAAATAATTTGCTTTAGTAATATCAAAAATTTCTATAGAATAATTGAAATTAGCTTTTCCTGAACTCAATTTTTATCACACTAATATTATTAATTTATATATCTAAACCTCAAGTTTTTTGAAATTAAAGCATTGTTTCTAATTTTGTCGGTAACTAATATTTTTGTTTATAAAATTGTACATTTTTGAGAGAGATTAAGGCTATAATCTCAGTTTTGTATATACTATTGTTTTCCGTATATTAAACTTAGAGCGAATTATGTGTTAAGGGGTTAATAAAGAGAAACTAAAACCTAAAATAATTCTGAAAGCAATATTTAAAATAAATTGAATAAATTATCTAATTATTATCTCAAATTGATAAAAGGGAAAATCAATGGGTTTTATTTCTGGACTGAAAGGATTGTTTAAAAAACCAATTTTTGTATTTATTATAAGCTTATTTACAGTTACTTGGATTTTGATAATAATTAATAGTTATTTACTTAGTCCATCGATTCATTTGTTTATATTAATGTTTGGAGGAGGTTTATTAATATTTAATTTAATTTTTTTATTTATTTCCTTATTTAAAAAGCTCGATAAAATAAATAAATGGTTTTATATAATCATTTATATAGTTGCGATAGCTTTAGGTATATTTTTCTCTGCTTCAATTTTTTCTACCACATTTATTTTATTCTTTTTAATTCTTCTTAATATTAAATTATTTTTTACAGCTTTCTTTGCCTTCAAATTATGTATGGATTCATCTACTAAAGTCGATGATTATTTGTATAAATCAAAGAGCTCTCGTAAAGTGACTCGAGTAATTGAGTTTTTAGTTTTTGGTTTTTTAGTCTTATGGTTTTTTAGAGCGACAGCAATTTTTTTCAGTTCTACCGTTGTAGATAATATTTTACAAACATTATTTTGGCTGAATGTAGTTTTATTAATATTTGTCCTACTTCGCTTGATTATAACAAAGAAATTATCAGCATATATTACTTTATTTTTTCTGTTTACTTTCTTCTACGCGTTCTATATCCTATTTGATTTGTTATATGGAATATTCTTCAGCACAGCATCTGGAGACCCAATTCATGTTATAGTTTCGTTTGTAATAGATGCTGCATTATTTGCCTACATCCTAGGGACAGTCTATGAAAGAACCGAATTTATTCAAGACAAATTAAAGCTTTTTCGAGTTGATACAATAGCCTTATTTCTAATAACTATGAAGATTTATGTACAGATTACAAGAATCGGGGTATTTACTGTTGACCCATATGTACAATTCGTACAAGCCATATTGTTATTTATTATTTTTGTATTTTTCAATTTAATATTTGGAATGTATTCAATTTTAGCTCATAAAAGCAAAAAGAGTAAACGATAAAGAGGAAATATTAAATTTATTAATTTTTTTGTAAAATCTTAAAATACGAACTTTAGGTTTTAGTATTTTAAATTAAAAGGAAAAAGAAAATTAATCTAATACATCTCTTCTTTTGTAAATAGTAAACTGAAGCAACCGTAGAATACGCCGTTTACAGCTCCGCTCATTAAAAAGGAGATTAATACTACGATTGGATCTAATACAGGGATTCCATAATACAATAAGGTTGCTGGACTTATGAAGGCTAATATTCCCAAAGCTACAGCACCTATTATAGCTGTAAGCATCCACCCGCCAAAACTACCCCCTTTATTCTCTCCGGTTCGTCCTGCAATTAACGATGCAACAAAAGGGGAAATAATGAATCCAATGCTTTGAATCAGCGAAGAACCAATCGTTCCCGAGGAAACTTGAAGATAAATAGAACTAAAAACAGTCCCAGGCATACTAATAATAGGTCCGAAAAAAATTAGCAATATGATTAAAGGATCGCTGCTAATATCGCTAAAAAGAAGGTTTAAATCACCACTAATAGTTTGAGTTATTATTACAAACAGAAAATTTAGACCTATTAACGCAAGCAAACTAAATCCTAAAGCTTTACCTAATCCCATATTTGTCAGACTCTTTTTTTCAAATTATATATATTAATTAATTTACTTCTCTTATGTATATAGCTATTGTAATAGCTATTTAAATTTATTTAACTTAAAACATATATGTTTTTAAACATAAAAAATAATCGTGACAAAGGCTTTCAATCAATAAATTTCATTAACATATTAATACTTATAAAGACAAGGTTATGAGAGAGAATCAGAAAAAATTTCCAATTGGTAAACTTAAACATGAGTATCTCTTAAAGATGTTAAAGAAATTTGTTTCTGACACTCATTTAGAAGATGACAGAGTCATTATGGGCTCTAGCATTGGAGAGGATGCGGCTGTTATTGATATGGGCGATAATTACTTAGTTGTTAAAACGGACCCCATTACTTATGCTACGGATGCGATAGGATATTATGTAGTAAATATTAATGTAAATGATGTAGTATGTACAGGAGCTACTCCAAAATGGTTTCAATCAACGATATTATTACCTGAAGCCCTTACAGATGAAGAATTAATTGAAGATATTTTCAAAAGTATTCATGAAACCTGCCAATCTTTAGGTATATCTGTGATAGGGGGTCATACTGAAATTACTTCAGACCTTACCAGACCAATTATTGTTGGTTCTCTCCTTGGCGAAGTTGAGAAAGATAAATTGGTTTTGACATCTGGAGCAAAAGCAGGAGACTCAATAATACTAACCAAGGGAATTTTTATCGAAGGCACATCCATTATAGCACGAGAAAAAGAGAATATATTAAAGGATAAAGGGTACAGCGTCGAATTTATTGAAAAATGTAAAGATTACCTATATGATCCTGGCATCAGCGTCTTCAAAGAAGCCTTGTTATCTAACGATAATTTTAAAATTAATTCTATGCACGACCCTACTGAAGGGGGTCTATTTTGTGGCATCGCGGAAATGGCAATTGCCTCGAATTTAGGGGTTTTAATCGAAAAAACTAAAATAAATGTTTTACCAGAACCAACGGAGTTAAGTAAAGTTTTTGATTTAAATCCATATAATACAATTTCTTCTGGCTCTCTTTTAGTTTCAATTGAAGATGATTTTGCTGCAGATTTAATTGACTTATTGAGGAAAAATGGCATCTCTTCTGAATTGATTGGAAATTTTACTTCGAAAAAAGAAAACTATTTAGTAATCGATGATAACAATAAAAAGACGCCAATGTCATATACAGAAATAGACGAAATCACAAAATTGTTTAATATTTAGATTAAATTTTTTTAATTTTATTTTGAAAATAAATTCGCTACTATTCGATTAGCTAAGATTTTTATTTTTGAATTTTCATTATATTTATATAATTAAGGGTTGCTATACTAGATATTTATTAAATAAGTGATTAAATTAATATTTGATTTAAAGTGGTTAAAGAATTACGAATAAAGAATTAAGTACCATTCTGAAATCCATAGGACAAAAAGCGAAAGGGAAAGAATTAACTCTTAAGATGAATTCCCATGTCTTTTTTGATATTTTAAAAAGTAAAGGAGCTTTGTTTAGTGATTTTAAAGAAGGGATTAGAAGAGAATGGGAACAGTTCAAATTAAAAAATCAAAAAAGAATAATTCAAAAAACTTATAGTACATTTTTTTTTCAATATTTTCAAAAATATTTAAAATTTTATTTGCAAAACTTCTGCGGATTTGATACAAATTTCTTAAAATTAATTGTTAAGGAGAAGATTTCTGACGATAACTTATTTTTAGAGTATTCTTATTACATATCCCCCGAAGAGATGGAATTCTTTAACGAATTTGCTGATAAAGACACTTCAGATGGGATTACTTCCCCGTTCGGTTATTTATATTTAGTGGTCGCAATATTAGGAGTAATTCTGAGAAAGCTAACAGGAGAAAAATTTTATACTGTTTTAGACGCAGCTGTTATAAAAAACGGCGATAATAACAATACTCTAAATTTTTTGATTGTAATTAAAAATAGCAAAGATGAATTATTTGATAATTACTATTCTATGTATCTTTACTACTTTCTGAAATACTTTGATAATGTTCCAGAAGCATATTCAGATAAACTATTAAAAGGTAGGGATAGGGTATATCAAATTGCTTTAGAGGAATACTCTTTTGCTAAAGAAAGACTCGTTGATTTATTATATTATTTCTATAAGAAGTGTAACCTTCTTCAGAACTTTTCGCCTTTATTGGATTTCCTAAATTTCGTAAATTCAAGAGTAGAAGACTCAATATTTCCTAAACTAGATATAATAAGAAAAGAGTTCCTACAGAATTTTGACTATACAAATGAGAAAAAGAACTCTTTTATTAGAATTTTCGATTACATTGACAAGAAATCGACGCTATATGCGACATTTCAAGCTAATAATTTACCGTCTCAAAAGTCTCAGTTTAATTTATTTCTATTGTATATGAAATATTACTTTGGAAGTGGAAGTTTAGAAGCTTTGGAAGTAAGCGATTTATTATTTTTACCAGGAGAGTTTAGCAACAGATTAAATAAACTTAATAAGGCATTGGATAACGGAATTAGTGCTAAAAATATTAAAGAGATCCAAGATTTCATGGACATTTTTTCAATTCTAACAAATGTAGAACATCCAAATGTATTTTTTGAAAAAATATTTAATAAAAATATTTCACAGATTAATTACGACTTTTTAAGAACATTTTTGTACAGTTTGAATATAAGTATTACTCGTTTAATTGCCCAAGAAAACAAGATTTTATCTGAAGACCCAAATAACGAGCCTTTAACTTTTAAAATAGTTGTTGATCACATATGTCGAATGCTCTACACGTTAATCGATAAAATCTTTATTAGAAAAATTCCTGGTCAAGCATCCAAAAATTTTATAGACCCGAGAAGCAGATATGTGGGCAGAAACATTGCTTTAAGAGTATTAGAATTATTTATCTTTAGCGATCTGAACGTATCAGATGACGTTTGGCCAGATTACATTATTAGCATGAATAAGGATGCTCTATTAAAAGATTTAGAAGATTCTGATGTAGTCATCCCGGAAAAATTCTTTTATCGGTATAAAGATATAGTTAGGTTTGTTGTTACATATAACTTTCAATCATCAAAAAATCAACTCATTTTCGAAGAGTGGTTAATCACTGAGATTATTATTTCATTAAACAACTTCATTTTAAATATTAGCAAGTCAATAAAAGATCTTACTAATAAAACTGAGATTTACGAAAAATTAAAAGAATTTTTTGTTAAAGGTAAAAAAGATGATGAAATCATTCAAGATATTGAATTTGTGTGCCAGCAACTCGCAATGTTTTGGGAAAAATCCAAGTAAAAAGTTAATAACTTAAATTCAATTATTTGATTTCAAAAATTTTTAAAAAGCTCTCGAAGTTTTCTTCTGTGTCAACAATTGGCAACTTAATCTCATATTTTTGACTAAGTTTACTTGTTGTAATTAGACCAGAGATTACCTTAACATTTTCGTTTAACTGGGGTTTTATCTCGCTTATTTTTTTTACGCATAAAATAGTTGGATAAGCCAGATTCCTAAATCCTTCAGTAAAGATTATTTCTACTTTAATTGGACCTTTTATAATCCATCTTATTAGCTCTTCAATATTGATTTTCTTTTTAAGAAATATCGCATTTTCGTTAAATTTGTTTTTTATAATCGAACATACTGCTCCAGCTTCAGTAAATATATAGGAATCTTTTCCTTCTTCGTCGATTTTATGCTGATGAATATTTTTTATTACCACCACTTCAAAATTTAGTTCGGTCTTTAATCTCCTTATCGCCTTTTGTATGAAATGCGTTTTTCCACTTCCAGAATACCCAATAACGCTAATAACTATCATTCAGAATCACAGATTATTAAATATATAAAAATACTCAAGATTTAATATAATTAAATTTAATGTTAATTAAAGTAATTAACATTACTTTATGACTGAAGAAGAAGTTTTATGCAATTATGACTAAGAAAAACGAAATAATAGTGTTCGATGCTAATTTCTTTATCTGTATGAATTCTATCAGAGCCAAAGATATTCTTAAAAATCTAAGGCGAGTGAGTTCAGATTTGGGCTTTGATTATTACATAAGCTTAATTGTTTTTAATGAAATTAAGGCCTCTCACACTTTCAAGGAAAAATTTCAAGAATTTATAAATGTAGAAGAAATTGACAATTTGGAAATTGAAAATATAAAAAACGACTTAAGTAAACAAGGTATTAGGTTCCCTGCTCAAGACCCAGACTTGTCTTTGTTATCCTTGTCGCAGAAATTATTAGAACGTAATGAAGAAATTTCTATTAACTTAGTTTCTGACGACTTTAAACTCGTAAAAAACGCAAATTTATATTTTCGCGGGAAGATCAATATTCTATCTCTTTCAAGCTTTTTGCTAAAAATACACAGAACAATCCCCAATAAGCAGTTGCGGTATTACTTCAAGAGTACTTGGAAAAAATCATTGAACTATACTCTTTCTTATATGATTGAGCGTTCTAAAATTTATCCTGCCGAGGAAAAAATAACTTGGTTGATTGAAAAAGCGATTAGCGTAACACAAGAATCTATACTTCAAAAAGAACCTGTTAAATTTGAGATAGGAGCGAATAAATATGAAAAAGAAATCATTATATGTGAAAAATATATTTTGAACCAGAAATTAGCTAATAGCGAAGAAATCCTAGTATCTAGAATAATTAATTTCCTTGAAAATTTAAGAATATCTCGGGAATACGTTAAGCAAGCAAGAGAAGCCATCGTGAAGCACGATTCGAAAAACGCTGTAAAATTTTTAAAGAAAGGCAATGGTTTTTTAGTGTCATTATTACAAATAGCTTCAGGCCAGCTTCAGGCCAATTTAAAAGACTACGAAATTATTGAGCAATTAATTTGTAGTGAAATTTCAAAGATGGAATTTTTACGAGCATTTCTTCTAGTTTCTTTGGGTAGAGTAAATACGGCTATTGATTCCTTAGAAAGAGCAGCATTATTTTCTACGATTATACATAATCATCAAACATGTTTAACATTAAACTATGTAAAGGCATTAATACTGTTATTTCATGGGCTTTATAATAACGCCATAATGGCTTATAACTTCACGGAGGAGCTCGCTGACATATATAACGACGAAAGACTTAAGCTAAAGTGTGCGATTGGGAAGGCTATAGCTCTTTATATCCAAGGAGATGATACCGCGACAGCTATGGCTATTATGGAAGAAATTTCTTCCATAAATATGGAGGAAAACTTTTTAGATGCAATAATTGTTTTTAGCGAGCTCGGAGATTATTTTTTAGCTTTAGGTCATTCGCAATTGGCAGCAAACCTTTACAACGAAGCATTAGAGATTAGTATCGACTATAAACTTAAAATTAGAAGCGATATTCTAATAGAAAAATTAAAACGTGCGTATATCGCGACCGTTCTAAATGGTTATTCTACTGAAGATATTATGATCGATAAATTAGATGTTTTACTTAATAAAGCATATTCGGTTAAAGATGTAGAGAAATATAATGAGCAAATCAAAAAAATTTCTAGCTTTAACATATTGTTTTACACGCCATTCCCTTACATCTCAGGGAAGAAAAAAATAATTCCTTACATTAAACTTCCTAAAGAACTGCAAGAAGACTATTTAGAAGTCGTACATTTTGAAAAATTAGAAACTAAGAAAGGAGTAGTAGTGGACCGATATCTTTTCATAGTATCACATTACGAGCTAGGATTACTAGGTATAATCGTAAAAACTGATGATAATGTGATTGGTATAGCTGAGAATTACACATTAAAATTTAAACCGACATCTAAAGTGAAGATATATAAACCTAGCGAAGATTTAAGGGACACTTATTTAATCAGGGCTATTATTGAAGTTGTATCCAAAAATGAGTGCGAAATAATCTATTCGTTGCCGTCTTTCTTTAAAACGTTAAATTTGTGAATTATCCTTTTCTTAAACCTTTATCTCTTTGGCTAATTTGATGGCTGTGGACCGCACAGGATATACAATAGTACTTTTTTTTGCTAGGCGTTTGAATAATCGTTCCTGTTTTTTTTAATTCAGCGTACATTCTTCCATCAACTAAAGAGACTCGCCTAGTTACTGCTTTAGCCTTACTCCGAGGAACAAAACGACCACATTTAGTGCATTGAACTTGACTGTGGTGTCCTTTTCTTGATCCCGATTTTCCACCGCTCTTTCTTTTTTTAGGAATAAAAATCAGCTTTTTTTTTCTATTTTGAAATTAAACTCTTATTTCTTTGTATTTGAATAAGCCAAACCTTAAAAATTTTATTTTTTCCCTTACAAAGTTGCCAAACTTACGCTCTATTAAGATTTCCTTTTAAAAGAAATTTTTACTTCTTATTTTGCTCGTCTAACTTATTTAGAGCTTTAAAAGAAAACATTAATCTTTGGACTATGGTTAAAATTATTAGTCCTGTAAAGATTAAAGTGAATATCGGGAAAAATAGTTCGAAAGGAGCTCCATAAAATAGATTTGATAAAAAAAATATCCAGAATTCAGCGATAAAAGCGAACCATAGAATGATTAGTCTTTCAGCTCTTTCCATAAGGCCTACGCCTTTCATATCAATACCTTCGTTTTCGGCTCGAGCTCGAATATAAGAAATCATGATGATTAAAAATAATATAATAAATCCAATTACATAATTAAA
>JAUWZT010000042.1 GCA_030615145.1 Promethearchaeota archaeon
TAAAGTTGGCGAATTTAAAGGAAAGAAAGTAGCATTTATATCTCGTCATGGAACTGGGCATACAATACCACCACATAAAGTAAATTCTAGAGCTAATCTCTGGGCTTTAAAAGAATTGGGAGTAAAATATATAATTTCACCTTCAGCAGTTGGATCTCTAAAAAAGGAGCATGATAAGCGCAAATTTGTAATGGTTGATCAATTCATTGATAGAAATAAAAAAAGGATCTATACTTTTTATGAAGTCTGGCAAGTCTGTCACATTAGCCAAGCAGACCCTTATTGCTCTTATTTAAATAATTTATTTTACGAAACTGGAAAATCTATTGAGGGGTTAGAAATTCAAAACGGCGGTACATATGTTTGTATCGAAGGACCTCGATTCTCAACTAGAGCAGAATCTAAAATGTTTAGACAATGGGGCGGAGATATCATTGGAATGACAACATATCCAGAAGTAGTACTAGCTGCCGAAAAAGAGATATGTTATTGTTGTATTGCGATGGTAACTGATTTAGATGTATGGGCAGGAGAATGTTCAATTTGTGGAGTTGTTGAAGTTCAAGAAAAATGTGCGAAATGTGGAGGCCCCGTAAAAAAGCTCGCGGTAAGTATAGAAGAAATTTTAGGAACAATGGAGAAAAATGCTGACAGTCTTAGAAAAATGTTGGAATTAACTATACCAAAAATAGACACTGAAAGAGATTGTGCTTGTAAACATACTTTAGCTGGGGCAATTATTTAAAAAAATAGTTTAATTCTATTTGTAATTTTTTTTTTAAATTCTTCTTGTTTTTGATCGATTATAGAAATTAATAAAATTAATCATGCAAGATTGGTTTTCTTGCAGCGATCACTGCGTCTAATCGTCCAATTGAAGTGTTATGTGGCGCAGTTTTTAATATTTCTGGATTATTTAACGCTTCATCGTAAATCTTTAACATCGCTTCAACAAACTTATCTAAGGAATATTTAGATTCTGTTTCTGTCGGTTCAATCATTATTGCTCCATTTACAATTAAGGGGAAGTAAATAGTTGGAGCATAATAGCCATAATCAAGAATTCTTTTAGCAACATCTTCAGTTGTAATATCGTTTGGTAAATTTTTATCTGATAAAACAAATTCGTGTTGACACATGCGGTTATAGGGAAGCTCATATTTCTTTTGTAGCAAACATTTTAGGTAGTTAGCGTTTAAAACGGCTATTTGGCCAACCCGTTTTAACCCCTCTGCCCCTAAAGAGAGTATATAAGTATATGCTCTTAAGATTATCCCAAAATTACCCCAAAAAGCTTTAATTCGGCCTATTGATTTATCATTATTCTGTTCGCAAACAATACCACCATCAGTCGAAATTATACAAGGTTTTGGTAAAAATGGGATGAGTTCATTTATAACACCAATAGGTCCAGAACCAGGTCCACCACCACCGTGAGGAGTTGAAAAGGTTTTATGTAAATTCAAATGAACTATATCAAAACCCATATCTCTAGGACGACAAACTCCTAACATCGGATTTAGATTTGCTCCATCATAATAACACAACCCTCCATGCTTGTGGATGATTCTAGTTATATCTTTAATTTGCCTATCAAAAACACCTAATGTGTTAGGATTTGTTAACATAATTCCTGCTACATCGCCTTGTTGCATTGCAAATTCAAGATGGTCTAGTGGAACTTCACCGTATTCGTTTGATTGTAATTCAATAATTGAAAATCCTGCCATTTTCGCCGACGCAGGATTAGTTCCGTGAGCCGAATCTGGAACTATAATTTTATCTCTGATAATCCCTTTAGTCTCGAAATATTTTTTTATTATTAACAAACCAACTAATTCTCCATGCGCTCCAGCTGCAGGTTGTAAGGTAAATCCGTCCATACCGGTAATTTCACCTAACATTATTGAAATGTTATATAATAATTCAAGTGAACCTTCACTTTCATCCTGAAGTGGATGTATTTGCGAAAATTCAGTCAATCGTACTACAATCTCGTTAATTTTTGGGTTATATTTCATGGTACAAGAGCCTAACGGATAAATTCCTGAATCTACACCGTAGTTCATCGTGCTTAATTTAACGTAATGGCGAACGATCTCCATCTCAGGAACATCTGGAATTGGAAGTACATCTCTTAAGAGATTTTTGGGAAGGATGTCCTCAAGTTTTTCTCCTTTAACATCCATTTTTGGAATAAAATTCTTTTGAGCGCGGTCAACCCCTTTTTCAAGAATCAAAGAATCATTATTATCCATTATTTTTTTCCCTCCTTTTTGTTAAATAGAGCATTTTTAGCAGCATTGATAAACTTTTCAATTGATTCACGAGAATTCATTTCTGTTACACACACTAAAACTGTGTTCTTCAAATTTGGAAAATATTTTGAAAGACGGAGAGGAGGAAGCAAGTTTAATTGCTTGCATTCATGAGTAAGAGCATCAACATCTGGACATTTTACAATAAATTCGTTATATGTTGGTTTTTTGTTTAAAATTTTATAACCAGGAATTTCTTTTAGTTTATTTTTAACATAATTAGCTTTTTGAAAGTTTTGGCTTGCGATTTCGCGCAATCCTGTTTTTCCTAAAGAAATTATATAGATTAAGGCAGATAATGAACATAACGCTTGGTTTGTGCATATATTTGAACTCGCTTTTTCTCTTCGTATATGTTGTTCACGGGCTTGTAATGTTAATAAAAAACCCTCTCGTTCGCCGTCAATTTCTTTTGTTTTGCCAACCAATCTACCTGGCATTTTTCTCAAATATTTTTGCTTTGCTGCAAAAATCCCTAAACCTGGGCCGCCAAATGAAGGACTAATTCCGAAAGACTGTCCTTCTGCTACAAAAATATCTACATCTGTTTCACCTGGTGGTTTCAGAACACCTAAACAAGTGGGGTCGGTCATACATTGTATCAATAAGCAATTAGGAGCTTTTTCTTTCACTTTTTTTGCTAACGACGATACATCTTCAATATCTCCAAAGAAATTTGGACTCTGAAATAAAACAGCTGCTATATCTTGGTTTAATTCGTCTATTAATTTATTTTCAGCGATAGTTCTAAGATTGATTCCTTGTCCCCAACAATAAGTCTTGACAACTTCAGAATATTCGGGATGAATGCCTTCCAGTAATAATAAATGGTTTTTCCTTGTAATTATAGTTGCCATAATAGCCGCTTCCGCAAACGCAGTGGATCCATCATACATACTCGCATTAGCAACATCCATTTGGGTGAGTCGAGAAATCACACTTTGATATTCATAGATCGCTTGTAAATAACCTTGACTAGCTTCTGCTTGATAGGGTGTGTATGAAGTATAGAACTCTGTACGACTTATTACAAAATCAACTAAAGAAGGGATGTAATGAAAATAATAACCTGCTCCCAAAAAGGAATTAGAATAAACCTTATTCTTTTGAGAAAGTTCTTTTAAGTTTTTCAGAACATCTGGTTCGGATAAGCCTAAAGGTAAATTTAAACTTTTAATAATTAAATCTTTAGGAATATCTTGAAATAATTCTTCTAAATTATTAACGCCAATAACTTTAAGCATTTCAGTAATAGTTTTATCGTCGTGAGGTATAAAATCCAAATTAACCAACTCATACTTCAAGAATTTAAAAAATAAAATTAAAAATAGGAAAAAAAGTTTATTTTTTCTCTTCTTCTACTATTTTTTTATAATCTTCAACGGATAAAAGTTCGTTAATTTCGCTACTATTTGAAACCTTTATCTTCATCATCCAACCATCCCCATAAGGAGAAGAATTAATTGATTCGGGGCTTTCTATTATAATAGCGTTAATCTCAACGATTTTTCCGGATAATGGCATCAAAATTTCTCCAACTGCCTTAACGGATTCAATTTCACCAGCACTACTTTCTTTTTCTAGCGTTCTTCCTATTTCTGGTAATTCAACATAAACTATATCACCTAATTGATGTTGAGCATAATCGGTAATGCCTATTGTAGCCGTATCGCCTTCAATTCGCACCCATTCATGTGTCTTCATATATTTTAAATCATCAGGAAATTCGTATTCCATAATTTTTCACTTTTTCTTTGTAATATAATTACACATTTCTATAAAATGGTGTAGCAACTATTTCTCCTCTCAAGAACTTATTACGAATTTCAATTTCAAATTCCGTTCCTACTTCGCTATATTGTTTCTCAACAAGTCCTAAACCAATTGTTTTCTTTAGTGTAGGCGAATATCCTCCTGAAGTAACGAATCCAATTTCATTGCCATTTTTAAAGATTTTATAATGCTCTCTAATAATACCTCTATCCAGTAAATTCAACCCAACAATAATTCGATCTGTTCCTTCGGATTTTTGTTTTAATAAAGTTTCTTTTCCAATATAATCGATATCTTCTTTAGGTTTGACGAGCCAAAAAAGTCCTGCTTCAATAGGCGTAATTGAATCGCTAATTTCATGACCATATAATGAGTAAGTTGCTTCTAATCTCAACGAATCTCGCGCCCCTAAACCTGCTGGGGAGGCTCCAGTTTTAGTTAGATCATTCCATATTTTCTCAGCATATTTGTTATCAAATGAAATTTCAAATCCTCGCTCACCTGTATACCCAGTTCTAGCTATAAATATTGGGGTCCCGTTTAATGTAGTGTGAGCAAAATAAAACCTGTTTATCGAAGATAAATCAACATCCACTAACGGTTGTAGATAATCGTCAGATTTTGGACCTTGAAACGCTAAACGACATCGCTCTAAGGATAAATTAGTAATTTTAACATCTTTACCACCAATATGCTCGCTTAACCATTGAAAATCTTTTTCGACATTGCCAGCGTTAACGATCATTCTAAATCGCTCAGGTTCTTCCTCGTAATAAACGAGATCGTCAACAACAGTCCCATTTTCGTAACACATACATGAATATTGTCCTTTTGTGGGTTCCAGTAGCTTTAAATCGTTAATCATTACATATTGAAGAAGGGATATTACATCTTTCCCTTCTAATAGGAATTCCCCCATATGTGACACATCAAACACACCCGCTTTATTGCGTACCGCTTCGTGTTCTTTTATAATGCTTTCGTACTGCACTGGCATACTAAAACCAGCAAAGTCAACCATCCTTGCTCCTAAATTCACGTGAATATTATAAAATGGAGTTTTTTTCAGTTCTTGAATCAAATCCACACCTTGTAATGTGTTTATTTTAATACTGTGAGTATAAAGTACAGAGAATTATTTAAATTTTCAGCCTAAAAAATAAGGATAATTATATGGGAAAAAAATGGGTGAATGTGCTTATTCCGTTTACTATTCTTCAACAGCTATCTTAATTAGACTGATAATATCATAACCTTCTAATTTATCTCGACCATGTAAACTACCTGTAAGCTCAATAACAAATGCTATCCCAGCTACGCTTCCACCTGCCTTTTCTATTAGATCGCAAGCTGCTTTAGCGGTACCACCAGTTGCTAATAAATCATCAAATAAGAGAACTTTTTCTCCTTCTTCTATAGCATCTTTATGCATTTCAATTGTATCAGTCCCATATTCAAGTTCATAGGTCTCACTAATCGTCTCAGCAGGTAACTTTCCTGGTTTTCGTATCAAAACGAATCCAGCGTCCAATTTATACGCCAAAACGCCACCCCACACATAGCCTCTAGCTTCGACAGCGCAAATCTTCTTGATTCCTTTGTCTTTAAAATGATTTATTAGTCTGTCACACGACTCTTTAAAAGAAGCATGAACCTTACACAAAGTTGTGACGTCTTTAAATTGAATTCCTTTTACTGGAAAATCTGGGACATTCCTTATATAATCCTCTAAATTCAAACTTTTTCAATTCCTTTTATTATTAGTTTTAAATATATAAAAAAAATATATTTTATTGAATCATCCATGGAATTAAAAATAAATCGTATAATAATTAGAAAAAATTAAATAAACATTAATTTATAAAAATTATATTAGACGATTAAATATATTTAAAATCAATCGTCGCATTATTTTAAACAATAAAAGTTTAACGGTGAAATAAAATAAAAGTACTCCTATTTGGCCCTGGTGGTGCGGGTAAAACGTCATTAATGCGAACTACTTGTTTAGGTTATAATTTCATGAAAGTACTTAATCTCAAACCTACAAAGGGCGTATCTCGTGAGAATTTTATATTTAGGGGAATAATGGAACTTTCCATCTGGGATTTAGGAGGTCAAGAACTTTATATGGAAAGATATTTTTCGGAAAATAAACGAGAGCTTGTATTTTCTGAAGTATCAGCAGCAGTTTTCATGGTTGATTCGGCAGCAGAAGAACCAAAACTAAAAGATACTTTTGATAAATTCTTGAAATACCTTTTTGAATTTAGTCCTGAAGTAGGAAAAGTATATGTCTTATTAAATAAAACTGATCTTCAAGAATCAAAGGAAGATGACATTTATGAACTGTTAATTAAAGATCTTACAGATGATTTAAAAAGTAAAATTGCTTTAACACCCGTATCCGTAAAAGAGGGAAGTGCTCAACATCGTTTGATCGAAATACTCGATTTTAAAATTCAAGAGAACACATTAGCTTTACAAAGACTTGGGAAAATACGCCATTTATTAGACCAATTGAAGATCAATACGCTTTCAGAATTTCTTTTGTTTAACCAACCAGATGGTTTATTAATAGCATCCACAATAGGAAAATTTGAAAGTAAACCTCTACAATTTATCAAATTTGAGATTGGTAGCTTAGACTCTAATATTTATCAAATTTTTTCAAGGATCATGGAACTTTCAAATTCTTCGATTTCTCCTTTAGAATTATCAACTGTTATATATGAAAGCGAACATAACTATATTTTAGTGAAGGAAGTTAGCAATGGGTCGGTACTGATGGTTGTTACAAAAGAAAAAACTATTGGAACTTTTAATACGGTGATGAACGTCTTAAATAGCGAAGATTTCCAAAATTTGAAAAAATTCCTTAGTAGGGACGACTTTTAATTAATTCTAAATCAATATTATTAGAAAATATTGTTCTATTAGAATGTTCTTCAATAATGGAAAACAAATAATTGTTAATTTTTTAGTACTATTGCTTATTTTAAGAAAATAAATTAAAAAAATAAGAATTTTTTAAAAAATATATTTTAATAATAATTAAGCTTCTTTTTCGTGGAGCTTTCTCTTGGTTAAAAGATGTTGCTTTGCATGATGAGGCGTTCTCAATACTGTATCGTTAGATTTCTCTATTTCTCTAGCTTGTGTGCATAATTCAGCAGCTGTTTGCATCATTTCGTGAGATGCAGCTAATAAAGGCATATATTCGGCTCTATCTGTTAAAACAAAGCACGCTTTTCCCGTAATCTTAGAAACTGAAGCTGCTAATTCGAAAGCTGCAATAGCTTTAGCTTGGGCGTAAGGGTTTGAAAAACCTGCTGCCTCTGTAGCGTTAGTGGCTTTGATTTCAATCTGAGGCAAGGTAGGAACCTTCCCTTCTAACATATCCATTATAACTTTATTTAATTCGTTAGTTAGTATATTAAAAACACCAGTAATCGCAAGAACTTTTAACAGATCTGCATTGAAACAACTCATCTCGACAGTGTCTAGAAATGGACGTCTTGCTCCTATCATAGAATCACAGCCTACGATTATATATCCCATGTTTTTTTCTTTATATTCTTCGATAGCCTTTTTTGCTGGAGCATCAGAGATTACAATCGTAGGAATATTTCCTGCTAATTCTCTTGCTGCTTTCGGTCCTTTTAACGCCGCGTTTGGGCTGGACATTAAGATTAATTCCGGTTCAAATTCTAATAATTTCTTCATAGTTTCTACGCATTCCTCAGGAGGGTTCATCTTCGCTCCCGAGGTAACTTCTCGCACAATTATATTCTTAGATTCTGCCCTTTCATCCATTAAAAAAGCAAGTAATAACGAGGAACCAATTGTCCCGTTCTTAAGTATCCCAATTTTTAAAACTTTTTCTTCACTCATTTTTGACAACTTTAAATTTATTGAAAATCAAAAAGATTCTATTATGAATTTCTTAAATTGATAATTAATTAAAATTTTTAGTTTTTTTTCTTAATAATTTTATATATTATTGTGCTCTATTAAAATTTATAATATTTAAAATAGAAATGTTGATTAAAAAATGGATATAAATGGAGTAGAAATTGAAGATACGTTCTGTGAAGCGTTTGGAGCTGTTTTTACTAGAATTTTAGTAACTACCATAAATGAAAAATGGGCGAAAATTGTTGCTCAAATCGCAACTGGTTATGGGACTTCAACAATCCACTGTGATTCAGAAGCCGGTATAGATGTATTTGTTTCTGCTGAAAAAACACCCGATAAAAGACCTGGAGTTGTATTGATGTTTTTTAAGACTAAAAAAGATAAAATGGACGGTGTTTTATTGAATAGGATGGGTCAATGTGTATTAACATGCCCAACAACAGCTTGTTTTGACGCATTTAATGGCTCTCTTGTTCCAGAGAAAGAATTTGAAATAAAAACAGGATATAAGCTTAAATTTTTCGGCGATAAATTTGAAGAAAAAATAGAAGGAGTCTATCCTTTTGAAGCGTGGAGAATTCCCGTTATGGACGGTGAATTTATCGTTCAAAGCACATTCAAAGTTGGAAAAGGAATTGCGGGAGGAAATTTCTTAATTTATGGTGAAACTCAAGAGGCAGCCTTAGAAGCTGCAGAAAAAGCGATTGATGCAATAAAAGATTTGGAAAATGTAATAGCTCCTTTTCCAGGTGGGATCGCACGGTCTGGTTCAAAAGTAGGATCACAATATAGTTTTTTAAATGCTTCAACGAACGATCCTCTTTGTCCAACATTACGAGGAAAAATTGAGAATTCTTTACTCGGAGAGAAAGATAATTACGTGTACGAAGTAATCCTTGACGGTGCTAATGAACAGGTTATAAAAGAAGCATTGAAATTAGGGATTCAAGCGGCTGTTCAAGTCCCAGGTGTTACAAAAATCAGTGCAGGAAATTATGGCGGTAAGTTGGGAAAATTTCAATATCGGTTACATGATATTTTAGCTTAAACCATTAAAAAATTAGAAATAATGTTTTGAAAGTATATTTAATAAAATTATTTTAACTTTCTTTTTATTTTTCTTTGAGGTTCTTTTGGAATTTCTTTGGTTTCTTGAGGTTCAACTTTAGCATCTTCTTCCTTTACTACTTCTTTTTTAGAAGGCTTAGTTTTAGGTTTCTTCGATATTTTTTTAGAAGCAGGCTTTTTTGGGGCAGTATCTTTTGATTCGATATATTTACTCTTAAATATTTTATACAATAAACCAATGCCAGCTAAAACTCCAATCGCAACACCAATCACAAACCCAATCCATGGAAGAATGGGTGTTATTAAATCAGGGATTACCCTAATTTCTTGTGGAGCTAAACCATAATCTGAATTTAGATAAGTAGTTGCGCCATCAATGTCTGTCACAGAAATATAAACAAACCAAACGCCCGTTATTGATTCTTCCGTTCTGACTAATATATTCATGTCGGGCGTATATGCTCTTGAAAGATTATACCAATTATTTTCGGGGTCTAAAAGAGAGACTGTGATATAAGCAATCGTGTTTTCCACATCAGAAACATTAAAAGTAAAAATAAAATCTTCGCCATAATTTACTGAAACACTCTGATTCATACTTAATCCGTTAACTGAATAGCTATGAATTTCGGGAGCATTATTTTCAACATATAAGAAAGCCGTATAGGAATCCTTTCCATTATATTGGTCTTCTGCTTCGATTATAATTTGATATTTTCCTATTGGATTATTTATATCTATCGAAAAAATTGATGTAAAAGTCCAATCATTATTGTTCGTTAATTCAATAGGTGGCTTTAATTCACCAGTAGGACTTTGAATTGTCATAGAGACGGTTATATTTTCTGGTAAAGTATAAATATCAACATCAGTAACATTTAACGTAAGAGTACAATCTTCTGCTCTCTTTATCGTGCTTGGCGAAAAATTAATTGTCGAAACTTCTATTTCTGGTAAAGAATTTAAAACTTTAAAAGGAAAATACGCTGCTACTTTAAAGTTCTCAGAGGTATCTGACATATTGATTTTTATGTAATAAATCTTATTAACATGATCAAACCTGTCGTCAATTTCAAAAGAAAAGTACCATAGATTATTGCCAACATCAAAAATATTATTTTGAAGAGTTTCGTTGTCATTATCAACAATTGTTACATTCCAATCAAAGTTATACGGTTGAGGTTCATCATTTACAAGTAACCATGCCTCGAGCGTTTCACCTTTTCTATATTCTGAGCTGTTAAGGTCCAACAAATAATTGGATATTATCGTGAAGTTAGTAATTGGATCTGGCGAACTTAAGAGAACATTAGTTTCGTTGTAAATTAAGAAACTTACTTTGTGAAAATCTAATGGGGCGTCATATCTGGCGTTGTACGTATAAGTGAAATTTTCTTGAGTAACGTAACTCATGTTAAATTCTTCTATTACTTTATTTGAATAATGGATTTGTATAACGGTGTAGTTTGGATTAGTAAATTTAGAAGCGTTGACATCAAATTTTATAGGTTCAATCAACCTATAAATTGTAGTCTTGTTTTGAAAAAATTCTGAATAATTTAAAGAGGGGTTTCCGTTATCAGAATTTTTTAAATCAAAAATACTGTTAAAATCACTGCCGTCACTTATTTTTTCGTTATTAAAGTACTCGTTATTATAATTTATTGAAATAACCCAAAAGTTAAACAATATAGCAGTAAAAGTAAATAATATCAAAAAAATACTAATAAAATGTTTTTGTCTAATCATTTTTCAATCATCTTCTTAATAATCTGTGTTTAATCTCTTTATTTTTATATAGTAAAATAACGCCTATTGGAATTAATATTGGAACAATATAAAAGAAAATTAAATTAGAAGGTGATAATTCTAATCTTACTTCGAAGTAATAATGCACAACAGTTTCATCAGAGCTGTCTCTCAATTCAAATGTATAAGAAACAATTCCAAAATCATAAGGATTTATACTAGGAATTACTTCAGCAACAATCCTATTAATCCCCGGCCCCAATCCATCAATATTGGTCTCTACAGGAGCTCCATTCATATATAACGTAAAGGATTCAGATTGTTCTTGATTGTTTTGAATCATCATAATAAACTGAGCAGCAACACCTTGGGAAATAATTTCAGGAAAAAATACATTTAATATTTCAAATTTTTTTATAATTTCAACATAAAATTGTTTAGTGTAGAAGACTGTAGAACCCTTCGAAATTTCCATTGTTACATTAACCAGATGTGTTTCAGTATCAGTAAGATTCAAATTATAATAGACGCTTTTTATTTCATTTTCAAGTAAAAGAATTTCTTCTTTAAGAATTAAGGAATCATCTTCAAAGAAACTCACATTAAATGTTTGAGTGTTATCTGGTAGAAAATTAATTAAATTCATTGACACAAACGCACTTTCTCCACTTACAATAAAACTTTCATAAATTAAATTAGTATAATCAAATGAATTCCCAATATCAATAATTATAATTATTTCTAAATACGTAATGGTTCCGTTTTTGAAATTAATGCTAAGTGTATGGGGTCCTATAGTGGCTCCGAGGGTAGTAGCAAGGTTAAATGAGACATTAGTTAAAACGAGAGTATTAAAAGTAATATCTTGAATTTCATTAATTATATTATCCCCTTCCAGGGAGACTGTTAAATTAATGTCTTTATTGCGGGTGTTATTGACGGGAATTGTAATATTTAAAACAGGACCTTGATATAATATGTCTGGTAAACCTTGGATCGAGTGATTTATCAATCCAGAAATTACATTAAACTGTTTTAGAATGTGTGCTGTGCCAAAATTCGAACAATTAGCAAATAATTGGAGATAATTCCCTTTTTCTATTTCGAATGTATCGGTTATATCATATAACAAAGTTGTAGAATTTTCAATAATTTGATGTGTCGTTGTGTTCAAGATTACCTTTTCTGGATTTTTGAAGATATAATTAATAGTTGCATTGTCAATATTATATTCAATTGTAAATTGCTCATAAGTTTTTGTTGTATCATTGTAATATTGATTAGATTTTATGAAAGAATAAATACTGGTAATGTTTAGAGTGTCTTGATAAAATACATAATCAGGAATTTCATCAGTTACATTGTAAAACGAGTTTAGCGTTGTACTGTCATATATATCGTATGCGTTTAAATAAGCCTCACACAGTTTAAGGTTAGCATAGAAATTCTTATCTTTATCTACTGGATCTATTGATGATTTATAAGAATTAACTGCTTCATCGTAAAAGGAACTTTCAAAAGTGTTAAATAATTGCCAAGCTCTATTGTAATAAGTAATATTTCCAGTATACTCGAATAATTTTAAGCATGCCGACATCATAACAGCATTTGGTTCTAATTCTATGGAGGTATTTTGTCCTGAAGTTCCCCAGTCATCACCTCGATTTCTTTCATATGCATTGAACCCTGAATCCCATAATACTTCTAATTTTTCAAACAAGTAAGTCGCATTTTGTAAATAGGGGGAATTCTTTTGCATTCCTGATTCAATCCAATATTCTAATAGAGTTATAATTCCTAAAGCGTTAGTTTGCAAATGTTTATAAGTGCTTCCCGTCTCTGAGGTCCAATCATTTTTTCCATAGTACTCAAAACCACCGTAGGTATTATCCCATAACTTATCTAAAAGTTTATTTATTGTAATATTTGCCAATTCAAGAGCTCTATTCTTTATATCACTAGTCGGATCAATCTCATCGTAAATTCGGTTAATTTGAAGCATAGCTAATACCGCATGCATATTACTTTCTGTGTATTTGTATGTTGTTGAGTTATGATTGTAGAATCCTTCAAATTCATCATCCCAAAATTGAGTTGAATTTATTAAATTAAAAATTTCTTCAATTGAATCCTTAGGGTAAATACTATTAATAGTAAAACTATTGATATCGTTGCCAATATTTTCAATTAATAAAAAGATCGGCATAAGATTGTCGGTTAAATATCTTTTATCGTCAAATATTAGACCTGTAGTGTTATCAACTGCCCTTATAAAACCATAAGCATCTGCTTCAGCACTGCTTTGATACCACAAAGGTGACTCCTTTAATTTCAAATATGTATCAAATGTTTCAAATGCATTCGTATCATCTTTCAAAAGGGTTTTATATAAAAGTAAATTGTCAATAGGATATACTTCATCATCGGTTATAATTCCTGTATCATTACCTTCTCGAAAATATGTTTTTATATCTAGGGCTAAATCTGATTCATAATTAGCTTTAAAAAAGCTCCAAATATCAGAAAAATTAACTTTGAATGGGTCTTGAAAAATTTCTGGACCCGCTGCAAGATTTATTTCATCAGTGTTAAATTCAACATTATCCTGAGAAAATGATTCGTTTTGAGGATTAATCTTTTGAAAGTAGTTATCATTAAAGTATAATACATTAAATACGAACATAAAAATGAAGAAAGTACATAAAATTACTTTAGTTTTTCTAAGTCCTTTATTTCCTTTCATTTTTAGAGCAAAACCTTTGATAAAATTCATAATAAATCTTTTAATTATTTTTTAATATCAGTATAGTTTTAAAAAAAATGTTCTTCTCTTTAATATTTTTTTCTGAAAACCTCTGTTATTTAAGGATATCTCAACTTTATTTTTTTCTTAATTTTTATTGATTATTTTCAGAATTTCTGAAATTGATACTCTCTTTTGATTCATAGTGTCCCTATATCTAAGGGTAACCGTATTATCATCTAAAGAATCGTAATCTATAGTTATGCAATAAGGCGTTCCTAACTCGTCTTGTCTTCTATATCTCTTTCCAATTGATCCTGCTGAATCAAAAAATGAAGTTTTTCGATTGTCAAGTATTTCTTTATGTACTTTTTTCGCCAATTCTACAATATTTTCTTTATTTCTAACTAACGGAAATACTGCAACGAGGTTAGGAGCAAGTTGAGGATTTAACTTCAAAATTATTCTCTCATCTTCAACATTAAAGGTAGTTTCAAGGAGAGTATATATAATTCTATCGGGACCAAAAGCAATTTCAAGAATTTGGGGGATTTCTTTTAAATTCGTATCCGTACCCATTGGAATTTCAAAATTTTGGTTTGAAAACCTTCCATGCCTTTTTAAATCGTAGTCTGTTCTATCGTGAATTCCACAAATTTCTACCCACCCATATTGTTTAGTGTTAATTTCTAAATCCCACGCATCGTCTGCATAGTGAGCCATTTCAGTGGGAGAATGTTGCCTAAATCTAATAGTTTCCTCCGGAAATCCCAATTTCGAGATGAGGTAATATCCTAAAAATAGGCAATAGGCAAAAGCAGGTTTATTAAGAATACCTGTGTTTATTGCTTCTTCTAGTGATATGCTACTTGGAATAATTATTTTACTTTCTTGCGATTTCCAGTCCAATAATGGTAATTTAGTGTTCTTTATCTCTTCAAATTCTTCAAAATTCATTTCTTGCTCTTTCCCAATAAATAACTGGATTTCGAATTGTTCGAAAGCTCTCATACGAAGAACTTGTTGTCTAGGAGATATTTCATTTCTATAAGCCTTTCCGTATTGGAAAACTTTTAGAGGGTATTGCCTTCGTGCGTCCTGGTTCAAGCGATTAAACAATAAGTACGTTGTTGTTGCGGTTTCTGGCCGTAAATAAGCGGTAACATTATTACCGACCGATGTTTTTAACATTAAATTGTATTCTTCAATTTTTTCAAATGGAGTACCACATTTTAGACAAGTAAATCCATGTTGTTCTATTAATTTGTCCATGTCTTCAAAAGATAACCCATCAATCGTTTGATCCGGAAGCTGTTCTTGGAGAAATTTATCGGCTCTTATTATCGTATTACACTTTTTACAACGGATTACGGGATCAATAAAACGTTCTAAATGTCCTGATGCCTCCCATACGATTTTAGGTAAAATTTCAGGACATTCAACTTCACTAAAGCCAAAAGCTCGGAGTTCACGCCTAAAAGTTGAAATTACATTATTTTTTAAAGCTTTTCCAGCCGGGCCGTACGAATAAAATCCCGCTAAGCCGCCATATATCTCTGGAAAGGGGCCCCAAATAAATCCACGTCGTCGTAGTAATGAATTAAATGTATCAATATTGTCCTCAATCTTCATTTTTAATCAAAACTTTACAATAATAGTTTTTAGAATTATCGATAATATTTGTATTTTAAGATTATTCCTTAGTTTGGATGTAGTAATCAGTTTTGAGATTCTAGTTTTATAATATAAATTTTTATATAAGAAAAAGATAGTATTATTATAATTTTAAGTTATTAAATCAAATTAATTTGTAGAATAAAATTGGTGTATTGTAAATTATGATTTTTCAAGGGAACTTCCAGTACTTCGATATTTGGGACTCAATAGAGTCGGGTCTTTACTACGCAATAGTAGGTTTTTATTTTCTCATATTTGCATATTTCATTTTGATGAGATTTAGAACCTCTAAAAAATTTTATTGGTTATATTTTTCACTTTTATTCTTGTGTCTAGCTGCTGGGAGAGTTTTTTTTATTGTTTATTATTTTTACGTTCCAGAACTCTTAGGAACGATGACCAATTTAGAGTTAGTTGGATTACTTATGATGTCATATCGATTAGCTACATTTTCTACTTGGTTGGGTATAGCCTGTTTGATGGGCGTTTTTGGTACTTTGATTTTTCCTTCATTTACTGAAGAAGTAAAGCCATCAGAAAAGGAGGATGTAAAATTCAAAGTTAAAACGTTTTTAAAAAAGAATCGCGTTAGAATATCACTTAAAATCTTACTGATCCTCTTCCCAATTGTTATTGGAATTCTCGCGCTTACTTTACCTGACTCGCTTTTTATGGATCCCGATTTTAATGAAGCCCCTTATAGTGTAGGGATTGAATTAATAACTATATTTGGGTACCCCGCAGGTAGATTTGTACTTAACTTTATTTTTTTACCTTTGATGGTTTTAGTTGTTCCGACTTTATTTGTGTATTTAGCCTTAAAAACTTTTGGGGTTCTAAGGAGATCTTACGCCTTAAACGCAATAGGGTTTTTCATATATTTTTCGGGTAGAATTTCTCAAGGACTGCTCAAAACTCTTGGATTTCCTCATGTTAGGGCAATTCTACCACCGCTCTTAATATTACTATCGTTGTTAATAATTGTAATTGGTAACCAATACGAACAACTTAAATAAATCTCTTAATTTTCTTTTACAATTCTTTTTAAAGAAAAATTTGAAAATCAATACAAAAAAAATAGAATTTTTAGTAATGATTAATTAGATATTTTTAATCTGTAATAAGTAATTAAATTAAAATTGGAAGAGCTCATTTTATGTCAATTCATGGCAATCAGCAAATCTTACCCTTATTTACTACTCGTCAAAACTTACCTTCAATTAAAGAATATGACGAATTAGCATTAGCGTTTTATTTGTTAACAAAAAATTCTAAACACGATGAGAGAGTTATATCATTTTCTAGATTACTATGGCCATTTCTTTGTGTCCAAGGTGCTATTGGTACACATATAGTTTTAGATGGACTAGAGGTTTTTTCAAAAAAAGGAAAGCTCTCTAACCCTCCAAGACAGCCTGTAATAGGGCATATTTTGAGAAATGTTGAGAATCTTACGAAATTTGAGCAATTAAACAAAATTATCGAAGTTTTATCTTATATTGATAAAGAAGCAGAAGAATTTGGCCTAGGGGAAGATTCAAAATTTCAGAAGTTAAAAATTAACGCATTAATTAATCCAGAATTCCTTCAAACTTTAGCAAAGTTATTACCCTTAGTAGAATTCAAGCCTATTTCTGAATATATGCCTCTAGATACGAATTTTACGACTGAACAGGCTTTAGATGTTGCGGAAAAATATCGAAAAACAATTGATTATATGAAAGGAAATGCTTTTAGATGGGACACTCAGATTGAATTAATTGGAAAAGAAGTAAACAAATGGTTAATTGATTTAAACGTTCAATTTAAAGATATAACTATCCGCTACTCCTCTCAAATAAATAAAACATCCCAGATAATTGACTCTAATCAGATGAACGATCAAATTGCGTTAGAAAGGGATAGAAGCGATCAATGGAAGGTTAATGAAAAAAGGAAAGTAATTGAAAACATATCAGTATTATTTAAAACAGCTGAAAGGGAATTAGAAGATATTATTAAAAAGAACAAATTCTATACCCAAAGTGAGATATTAAAGGGTAGGGTTTTT
>JAUWZT010000223.1 GCA_030615145.1 Promethearchaeota archaeon
CTCACTTTAGAAAACGGTGGTAAAGTATTTGCCGCACCCAGCATGTCAATTATTAAAAACAACCCAAAATGGGCAAAAATTCTTATTTCAAACTCAAATGTAGTTTCATTAAATAAAGAAGAGGCTCAAGAGTTTACAAGCGAGACAGATATAGTTCATATGATTCATAAATTTTTAGATCTTGGTATAAAAATAATATCCATTACCGATGGTCCCAATGGCTCAATTATATCTGATGGTAAACATATTGTGAACAGCTCAATTTACGAGGGCCCGGTAGAAGACACCACAGGAGCAGGAGACGCTTTTCTAAGCGGGCTTCTAATATCCCAACTAAACGAGTTTAGTTTAGAGAAGTCGTCTAAGATGGCAACAGCAATGTCTTACTTAGAAAGCAGAGAGGTCGGGGTTCGAGAGGGCTTACCTAATAGTTTACGTGAATTAGAAGCCTTTATCGATAATAATGAGATAAAACAAAAAGTTTCACAGATTGTTTAATTTAATAAATTTCATAAAAAAATCTATTGATTTGAAATGTTAAAATCTAAGTATTTAAATCCTATAATCATTTTTATCTTCTATTGCATTTTTATTATTATTCTATCCATCGCACTATCAATATACATACCTGACTTAAACTTATCTTACTTTATCCCATTATCAGATATTGGAATTGAAATTGGGTTACTTTTTATCGTAATTTTACCTTTATCATCAATTTTAGGAGTATTAATAGGAGGATATGTATTTGCTCCGATCTTTCTTTTTGCGCATAATAGAATATTTGGTTCTAAAGTGGAATATGGGATATATAACAAGGATTTTAAAGGATTTAAATTCTTTTCTGAAGGTTTATTTTCAGCATTAATGGCCATCAACTTGTCCTTGCTTTTAACTACACGTTGGATTATCTCACTATCAGTTGGGACAGATTCAGATAGTTATGTTAACGATCTAACAACATTTTTAGCTTTATTAATGCTTACAATTGGTATAGCGAGTTTGATATTTTCAAGTACATGGTTTCTAATGGATTCCGGTATATTATATTCTAACTTAAAAAGAGCAGAAGATTCAAATAAACCTGCTGAAATCAGATCTGTTGGAAGAATGTATGGACAAGTTTTAAAAGGTTACGCTGGAGTGTCAGTAATACTTTCCTATATTGAATTTATGGAATTATTCATACCTCAACTTGCAAATGACCTTTCGCTAACTTTATTCATTATGCTATTAATTGTGTTTGTTCCGTTTCCATTGGTTATTATTGTTCCAATAATTCCAGCTTTTATACTTTTAGATCGGCTAAAAGAGCACAGAATAAGATATATAAGAAAAAAAGCAAGTAAACTGGGCATTACTTCTAATGCAGAAGTGAATTTTGAATTAAAAAATTAAATCTTATTACCTTCTTCATATTAACTCACATTAAAGCAATAAATTTTAATTGCTTAATATATTTTTTATATCGTTAAACGATTTATACTAAAAAGCGCTGCTAGTATAGATTCTATTAAATGTCTTAATAGAATGTAGATTGGTCAGTATACACCAATGTTGCAAAGCAATATGGGTAAAACAGGTTGCCAACTTGGTGACCCGGGTTCGATTCCCGGGCGGCGCATTTTTTTCAATATTTCTTATATCTTTTTTAAACTAAAATGATTACCTAATAAGATGTATGAGAAGATGAGGTAATTTTAAATGGATGATAAAGAAGTTGGTAAATGCTGGGATGAAAATGCAGAAAATTGGACAAGACTCGCCAGAATGGGATATGATCGATCCAGAGATTTAATTAATTCACCAGCTTTTTTTAAAATACTGCCCGATATTGTAAACTTAAAAGGGTTAGACATTGGTTGTGGAGAAGGATATAACACTAGAATTGCTACAAAAAAAGGAGCAAAATTAACGGCAATTGACATTTCTAAAGTGTTTATCACATACGCAAAAGAAAAAGAACAGCAAGAGCCATTAGGAATTATTTATGAAGTTGTAAGTGCTACAGAACTTCCATATCCAGATAACAATTTTGATTTTGCAATAGCCACAATGAGTCTGATGGATATCGCAGAAACCGAAGAAGCAATAGCTGAAGCCTATAGAGTTATAAAGTCAGGTGGCTTCTTCCAATTTTCAATTTCTCATCCTTGTTTTACAACACATAAATGGGAATGGGTTAAGGATGAAGAAGGTAGAAGGACTGGATTAATTGTAGGTGACTATTTTAAAAAATTTAATGGTGAGATTGAAGAATGGATCTTTGGAGCGGCTCCAAAAAATATGACTGATAAAATGAGGAAATTTAGAATTCCCCGATTTAATATGATACTATCAGAATGGCTTAATTTATTGATAGCAAAAGGTTTTATTTTAGAGGAATTTTGCGAACCTTATCCCGATGATGAGGTATTAAAAAATTCTCCAGAAGAGTATGATAGCACAATTATACCCTATTTTTTGATTATACGCTGTCGGAAACCAAATAAATAGACTTTTACGATTTTACATAACTTCGTGAAAGGACTGTTTCACGATCTGTTTCTAAAAATAAAAAAAATCTTACTTACAAAGTTCCAAGAAAATTTGAAACCTTTGAAGATTTAGGAACCTCAACCTGGAAATAATTCTCAACGATTTCAATAAGAAAAGCGAGATATGTTAATTTGATTTTTACATTGTGAATTTTAGATAAATCTTTAATTATTTTTTTCGAATAAATCTCCTCTTTCTTTTTTAAACCCTTAACTATGTCTGCTATCGTTTCAGATAATTCGTAAACTTTTTGAAGTCCATTTTGTAGAGATATTAAACTGGGTATTGGCTCATATTCCTCAATAAATTTCTGAACTAAGGCTCTTTCTACCCCTAATTTTTTTATATTAATAATACCATCTTCGTCCTTTATAACATCCTTACTGTTAAAGACAATATAATCATTATAACTTTCGCTATTATATTGATCTTCTGAAATGACAATAAGCTCATTTTTAAAAGATTTTCTTGTTATATAATCAAAAAACCTTCGAACATCATCTAACATAAATGGTTGGTCAAAAATTAAAACAATCTTTCTCTTATGTAATATAGCTCTAATTATGTAAGCAATTAAAGAAGCAAGTAAATTAAATTTGATTAAACTTACATTTATTGAATCATGTTGAGCAGAGTCCTTCGGTTCTATACTTTTTTTGGGAATTTTCTCAGGAAGTTCTAATTGGAAATCTGTCATAAATGTGTCTCTCACTGTGAAGTTCTTATCTATGTAAGCAACGAAAGAATGATCGCAAATAATTCCTTCCGACACATTTATTGCAAACACCCCTCTTTTAGCTTTTTCTACTTCGTTTTCAGAGACTTCAATAAAGCCTCTACCTGCACATGAGGGGCAACGAACTTCTATTTTTTTCATATTCAAAAATCTTAATACAAGTAATATAATTTAAAAGTTCCGATTAAATACGATCTGTAATTAATTTTTAATTACTCTAATATTTAAATTTTAACTGAGTTAATTAATTGAAATTGTTGATTTATATACAGTTTTTTTTAATCTCTCAAATTTTCTTAATATCTTTGGATTTTAGCGTATTTTTTCTCAATAAAATTAGCTATTAGTAAGGAAATTAATGTGGCTAAATTCTCCGCAATTAAAAATGACATGATTTTGTTTAAGAAAGTATAACATACTCCATATGTAAGAAAAAAACAGCAAATAAACACAGGAAAGACAATAATTAAAGGTCTCACAATTGGAAAATGTAAGAATTTTTGAATTTTCGAAATGTTTTGTCGAGATTTACTAAATTGAGTTTTTAATTTTTTCTTTCTTTCGACTTGAGCAAACGATTCAAAAATAATAACCACGCCAAAAAATAAAGCTACTGTTGCTCCAATAGGGATTAGGATTACAACAAGATGATTACCTACGCGTAAAAAGTATTGAGCTACAAATATAAAAAATACCTGGAAAAGCCCACAAGCACCGAATAGCATAAAAGCAATCGATATATATTCCTTAGATGACCAGCGAAATTTTATTGGCATTTTAATCTAATTCTTTTCTGTAATTTGGTGGGCCAAGGGAGGATTGAACTCCCGACCTTCCGCACGTCAAGCGGACGTCATACGACTAGACCATTGGCCCGTGTTTAATTTCAATATAAATAATACTAAACTTAGAGATATTTATGTTAAATTATTAAAAAATAAATATTTTATTAGTTTTCTTGTGAAATTATGTAATGTTTAAATTTATATGAATAATTGTAGAATCAAGAATCAATTAAGGATTGATTTTCTTTTTTAATTCAAAAAGATTTGTTATGTTTAAATCAGCTAAATGATTAATTTTTCCATTAGGATCAAAATAGCAAGAATTTATGTTAATTGTTCTAGCAGCCTGAATATCAATATCTCGATCACCAATCGAGAGTATGTTTTCTCTAGGAATTTTATACTTCTCAATCAGATAAAGAAATGATTTAGGGTTTGGTTTTTTGGGATATCCATGTTCATGTGTTATGATATCTTCAAAAAGATGTCTCATTTTGTAATATTTTAAAAGTTTATATAATGTTTTTTTTCCTCGATGAGTAACAATAAAATTTTTCCCTCCTTTATTTCTAATAAATTTAAGAATTTCTATCGCACCTGAAAAAGGTGGTTCTTCACTTTCTTTAGTATTTGAATATTCACGAGCAAATTCTTGTTGAAGTTTTTCTCTATCAATATTTAACTCTTTTGATATTTGATTAAAACAAGAATAAAGACTATCTTGACACAATTCTTTGACATTGTTAAAATTTAAATCTTTATTATAAATTTTTTTTATCAGATTTACTATTGTTAAAGCAATAGCGGGATATGTATTAAAT
>JAUWZT010000206.1 GCA_030615145.1 Promethearchaeota archaeon
TAATATTCAAGAAAGTAGTATTTTAAATTATCATTTAAGGGAAATGGACGATTTAATGATTAAAAAAGATGTAAATGGAAAATATGAGTTAAATGAAGTTGGTAAGATTTGTTTGCAGCTTGTACTTAAAGTCAAGGAAAAGGAGGATATTCATAGGTTCAATAAACTTCAATTAGTGGTAGCAAAATTAAAATCAACTATAAATTTTATTCAAATAACATTCTCGGTACTTGTAATTATTCTAGTATTAGAGTTTTACTTGTTAAATATTATTTATTTTTCTTCTATTCTTGAAATTTTTGCTTCAGGGGCGGTTTTTAGTATCGTACTTTCAACCGGTGTTTTCATCATCAATGAAAAATCTGAGAATAATGGGATTAATAAGTTAGAAAAGAAGGAGAAATTAGGAACTTATTCCAGAATATTTACCATTTATATACTTGTTCGAACAATACTCACACTATTATGGTAGTTAGTTAATATTTTTAAAAAAAAAAAAGGGGATATAGACATGTTATTAAAATTGAGTAGTAAATTTAAAACTTAATCTAAATAACACTGAATTTTGTATCCACCCTTTATTTTTTCTTTTTATATTTTTTATAAAATCTAACACCAAGAAAACCTATTAATATTCCAACTATTTCTGCTAAAAGAGGGAACGGATTGTAGTAAACTAAAAAAAAAATCATCCCTATAGTCATCATAATGGTCATAGCACAGATACTAACAGTCAACCATTTTAACCTTTCGCCGATTTCTTCTTTATTCCAATAATCTTTTTCTTCTGTTTTTACCATACTTTATTCAATTTTCTTAATTTGACTAATTAGTAAAATTCAAAGTAAGTTAATAAAAGTTGTGTACTTCCTAAGATTTTTGTTTATTTAGAACCGCTCATCTCGTATATTAATTAATTGAACTATCTCAAGGAAATCAAGAAACATAATCAAATCGGGAGTATTCAAGATGGAGAATAATATTGTTTCTGGAATGTCTTAATTGAATTTAGAGGAGATTTTTGGTTTCTCAGATTGTTTTAAAGAATTTATCAGATCTAAAGTTTTTTTTAGATTCAATTCCCGGCAAGAAGTGTATTTCTGAAATGATATCAAAAGTTTAAAACATATATTTAGGAATATTTGAAAAAATACCTCAATTTTTGTTAGTCTTAAACACTCGTGATTCTATTATTTTCATAAGAAATTGTGCTGAACTTGAGATTCAGTTTTCTTAAAGTATTAGGAAAATATTTTTATACGAAAATGTCATATAAATATCTGAATATGCCTTTAGAAAAAAAAATTTGGATTTTCTTAGGAGCTATTAGTTCCATAATTGGCTTTCTTGTTTTCTTATTATTAAATGTGGCATTTGGAACTTATTCCTCCACAACTTTATTAATAGCGTTTGCATATTCGCTTACATACTTCATTACCTGGTCGTTTGTAGGACCTTACTTATTTCAGAAAAAATCTTTGAAATAAGTTTTAAAGAATTTAAAAAATTTTGTTTGACAAATAGATTACATTAAAGAAGCTAAAATTTTTGAAATCTACGCGATTACTTTCAAACTCATTTTTAGAAAACTTTACTTTGCTATTAAATTTTTTATTTTAATTTACCAATATACTTCTTTTAATGATTTATAATACTCATTCAATGATTTAATAGGAAACTTTTTTTCTCGGGCATTTTCAATGGCATTAAACAGAGCTTTGGCAAGTTCTAATGTTGTAATAACAGGAATGTTAAAATCTACTGCCATCCTCCTTATTTTATAATCGTCCTCCATTATTTGCTGAAATTTTCTTTCAACTGTAGTTGGCAAGGGTATGTTTATTACCATATCTATTTTCCCATTTTGTAGACATTCCATAATATTTGGTTCCATACCTAATTCATGTACTTTATATAATTTCACAGCATCAATTCCAAGAGTTTTTAAAGCTAAAGCAGTGTCTTCAGTGGCAAATATTGTATACCCTAAAGTTTTAACCTTTTTTGCTAAAGGAATTACTTTTCTCTTTAATTCTTCACCCCCTACTGAGATAAGAATATTGCCGCCATCAATAGGAATATTTTGCTCGGTAGCTTCTATAGCCTTTATCAATGCTTCAGGAAAGTCTTCTCCTAATGCAGCACATTCACCTGTGCTGCTCATTTCTACAGACAGTATTGGGTCTGCTTTTTCTAATCGCATAAACGAAAACATCGGTGCTTTAACAGCTACATAATTTCCATAGGGCGCGTTTAAAAGTCTTTGGGGAATAGTTTTTCCCATAAATACTTCCGCAGCAAGTCTCATAAGATTTATCCCTCGGGTCTTTGATACATAGGGCATACTTCTGCTGGATCTCAAATTGCATTCAATAACATAAACTTTGCCGTTTTTAACAAGATATTGAACATTGAAAGGTCCATGAATTTTTAAAGCTAGAGCTATCTCTCTTGTATAATCTTCAATTTTTGATGTAACCTCGTTGGACACTGTTTGAGGAGGGATTGCCATAGTAGCATCTCCACTGTGGATACCGGCGTTCTCGATGTGTTCTACAATAGCACCGATAAACACATTTTCACCATCGCATACACCATCACACTCAATTTCTCTGGCGTTTGTAAAAAATTTAGTTATTACAATAGGATATTCACTTGAAACTGCTGCTGCTAAATCAAGCGTATCTACCAGGGTTTTCTCATCGTAGCAAACGCGCATTGCTGCCCCACTTAATACGTATGAAGGTCTAACAAGGACGGGGTATTTGACAAATTTAGAAAACTCTAATGCTTCTTCTTTTGTGGTCAATATACTCCATTGAGGTTGTTGTATCTCTAACTGATCCAACATATTACTAAATTTGGCACGATCTTCTGCCATATCAATTCGAGTGCCAAGTGTTCCTAAAATTTTAAGACCTGTTTTTCGGAAAAATTCATTGTATTTTGAAAATTTATTAGCAAGGTTATTTGCAATTTGACCTCCTACCGAAACTACTATTCCATCAGCTTGTTCTAACTCACAAATATCAAGAATTCTTTCTCCTGATAATTCTTCGAAGTAAAGTTTGTCGCTTATGTCATAATCTGTCGATACTGTCTCTGGATTGTAATTAATCATAATTGCTTGATCTACTCCTAATTTCTTCAGGCTCCATAAACAATTGACCGACCCCCAATCAAATTCCACAGAAGCGCCGATACGGTATGTTCCTGAGCCTAACACTATAATTTTTGTAAGATTAGATTTATTTTCGCTTTCAAAATCAATGTCGTGTTCAGAGGCGCTGTATGTTAAATATAGATAATTAGTCACTGCGGGCCATTCGGCGGCTAAGGTATCAATTCTTTTAACATAAGGATGAATATTGAGTCTTCTTCTCATCTGTCGAATGAAAATCGTATCGACTCCCATAATTTCAGCTATTTGACCGTCTGAAAAGCCGAATCTTTTAGCACGCTCCAGCCAATATTTTTTCTCGTTGTCATCTGATTCGAGCAATTCAATGTCTTGAATTTGTCTTTCTAAGTCTACGATATTTTTTAATTTATACAAAAACCATTTATTAACTCTTGATAAACGATATATTTCGTCAATTGATATGCTCTTTTTGATTGCTTCAGCAATTCTGAAGAGCCTTAAGTCAGTTGGGTTTCTTAACGCATATTTTAATTCATTGATATCTTCAATTGGTTCTAAATTATTTGCTACTAATCCTTTCATACCAATATCTAACATTCTTATCCCCTTCTGGAGAACCTCCTCAAATGTTCTACCGATTGCCATAATTTCTCCAATACTCTTCATAGATGAGGTTATCTTCCTGTCAACTCTATGAAATTTAGTTAGATCCCATCGTGGAATTTTAAGAACCAAATAATCTAATGCGGGTTCAAAGCAAGCAGTAGTAATGCCAGTAATCTTATTTTTCAACTCAGGTAAAGTATATCCTATCGCTAATTTAGCAGCAACATACGCCAACGGGTATCCAGTAGCTTTTGAAGCTAACGCTGACGATCTTGAAAGGCGTGCATTAACTTCAATAACTCGGAATTCTTTTGAAAAAGGATTTAAAGCGTATTGAATGTTGCATTCGCCGATAATTCCAAGACCCCTAATAACGCGAATTGAAGCAGATCGAAGCAAGTGGTATTCTTCGTTGGTTAAGGTTTGACTCGGTGCTACTACAATACTCTCCCCCGTATGGATTCCCACAGGATCGAAATTTTCCATGTTACAGTTTATAAAGCAATTATTCGCAGAATCTCGTACCACTTCGTATTCAACTTCTTTCCAGCCCCATACGGATTCCTCGATTAAGATTTGATTAATTCTCGATTGGGCTAACCCTTTTTTTGCCATTCTTTCGAAATCTTTCATATTATCAATGATACCTGAACCCCTACCACCTAAGGTGTAAGCAACTCTAAGCATTAAAGGAAAACCAAATTCTTGAGCTACTTTAACCGCCACTTTATATGATGTTACCGCTTTACTTCGGCACACTTTTACATCTGCTTTATTCATAGCTTTTACGAATAAATCTCGATCTTCTGTAACCTCGATCGCTTCTATCGGCGTACCAAGAACACGTATATTATATTTTTCTAATATTCCTTGCTCTTTTAACTCGACTCCGACATTTAAAGCAGTTTGACCGCCAAATGCCAGCAGTATACCATCTGGTTTCTCTTTTTTTATCACTTCCTCCACATATTTAACATTAACCGGTAGTAAGTAAACCTGGTCTGATAATTCAGGATCGGTTTGGATAGTTGCTATATTTGGGTTGATAAGTATTGTTTTAATACCCTCTTCTTTCAAGGCTTTAAGAACCTGACTTCCAGAATAATCAAACTCTCCAGCTTGACCAATTCGTATTCCACCAGAGCCTAATACTAATGCTTTTTTAATCGATTTATCTAACGGCATGATATCAAAACTCCATGAACTCAATGAATTTATCAAACAGATATAACGAGTCTAATGGGCCTGGAGAAGCCTCAGGGTGGAATTGAACAGCAAAAATAGGTTTACTCTCATGAATCAAACCTTCATTTGAATTATCATCTATGTTTGTTAAAAATTCAGTAAAACCATTCCTTTCAAAATCTTTTACGCAAAATCCATGGTTTTGGGAAGTAATATAACATTGCTTTGTTTTAGGATTAATTACGGTTTTGTTTCCACCTCGATGCCCATATTTCAATTTATATGAGGAACCATCAGCACCTAAAGCTATAATTTGGTTTCCTAAGCAAATTCCCATTGTTGGCACACTATTTATTATTAATTTGCGAGCAACTTCAATAGCTTTTTTATATTTAGCAGGATCTCCGGGACCATTGGAAATAAATACTCCATTTGGTTTGTAAGACATTATTGTTTCAAACGAATAATTATATGGTACTAAAATTACTTCGATTTTTCTCTGTAAGAAATTTCTTAAGATATTATTTTTTACTCCTAAATCTATTACTACAACTTTTCCTTTAGGATTTAAGGGTGTAAATGTTTTAACTTCTTTAGTAGATACCTCGCTTGCTAAATGTCTAAGGTTTGGATCTTCCACTTTTTTGACTTCTTCTTTCAATTCTTTTAAGTTAGGAGATTCTCCTGGGTTAAAAACTGCTAGTGATCCTAATTGCACTCCTTCTTCCCTTAATACTTTTGTAATTGCTCTAGTGTCTATCCATTCGATTCCAGGAATATTTTCTTCCAGAAGAAATTCATTTAAGGATTTCACACTCTCGTAATGGCTAGGATTTTTACAACATTCGTTAACGACAAATCCACTTACTTTTATAGAATCTGATTCAAAATATTTGTGAATGCCGTGTGAATCTTTTTCCCAAGCAGGAACGCCGTAGTTTCCAACCAAAGGATGAGTCATAACTACTATTTGTCCCTTATATGAAGGATCAGTTAGAGTTTCATTATATCCCGCACCCGTAATTGTCGTGAATACAATTTCCCCATATATTTTTTTAGTCGCTCCAAACCCAATCCCT
>JAUWZT010000019.1 GCA_030615145.1 Promethearchaeota archaeon
AGAAGTTGAAATCCTTATCCTCAGGTCGTTGTTAAAGGGTAAGATAAAAGGAAGAATTTTATTCTTTTCGTAGGATTTTAAATCGTTAAATTCATTAGCTATCGGTTAAGAGCTTTGTTTTTTTTTATTTTTTATAAACAAAGAATTATTTTTTATTTTTCGTGAATATTTAACAAACTGCTGAGGTTTTAGAGCGTATCCAACCGAGCTTAACCCCCCTAATTTCCGGACAATCTCGCGGGGAGCGTTATTCTTTTGACCTGAAATGTATAACCATTCAAGTCTCTCTAAGTTTTCAAACCCTTTAATTTCAGATATCTGATTATTGCGAAGATCCAAGTGTTCGAGATTTATAAGTTTATCTAATCTAGAAATCTCGGTAATTACATTATTATCAAGGTAAAGCTCCTTTAAATTATTTAGGTTATCTAACCCTGAAATATTCTTAATCTGATTATCTGAAAGAGAAAGTTTTTCTAATTTTTTGAGGGATTCCAAACCAGTAATCTCAGTCAAAAGGTTTTCAGAAATGTCGAGTTCTCTTAAATTGGTTAAGTTTTCGAGACCAGCAATTTCCGAGATATTATTCCCACGTAGTGCTAACCACTCTAAATTTCGTAATTGTTCTAACCCTTCTATTTGTTCGATTAAATTAAAGTTAAGAATTAAATCTTTTAAGTTTCGAAGCTTCCTAAGCCCATGTATCTCAAAAAGTTCATTGCCCATCAGATACAGCACTTCTAAATTAACAAGAGCGTCCAAACCACGGATTTCAGCTATCTTATTACTTTCAAGATACAATTTTTCTAGATTTATAAGAGATTCTAGTCCCTCAATCTCAGAAATCAAGTTGAACCCTAGATGTAATTCTTTCAAGTTGAACGCAAAACAATCTAACCCTCGAACTTCAGAAATCTTATTGAAACAAAAATTTAATCCACTTAGCCAAGTGTATTCTTTCAACTCCTCCAATTCAAAGATATCTCTGATATCTAAATATGACAAGGTTAACACACCTTCCAAAATGTGTATGGTTTTTCCTTTAAATGTGAAAGAATCTCTGAGCATGTTTTCTTTATAAAAAAAAAGACTTTACTTTTATATTTTACATTTTCTTTTGAGTATAAATAAAAGTTTGAATATATAATATTTGCTAGATTAAGCTAACTTAATTTTACTATAACTTCTAAAAAGCAAATTAAAGTAATCAGCATCTTTCTGAGTAGTAATGTATTTCGACAAAACGATGTTTCCGCGTAAATATTTTAGATAAAAATTCGTGAAGATATTATGATATTCTTTGGATAAAAAGTCTCTGGAATTTTTTCCGTAAGTATTGCCGGGCATATATTTCATTCTTCTATCATTTATTATGTCTAATGCGTCTTGATAATTACCAATATCGTCCATGCCTTTAGTAAAATCTGAGTACCAACCATCGTAAACGGATTCCCACTCGCTCTCTCCAAAATTTTCTCTAAGTACTCGCCGGACGTCTTTATCCTCAATTTTAATCAATATTCCTGATTTATCTCTAAGATTTATTAGTTCTTCTAACGATTTAACAAGTGTTTCTACGTAAACTTGAGCGGTTCGCCAACCCATGGTTCTCCAAAGGTTTTCGTATTTCCCATGAAATCTTTTTGAAGTAGTTATAATGTCTTGGGTATTCGAGGACATCTTTCTAAATTGAAAAGCCATGAAGTGGTGCGGATCAAATGGTGAAGCGCTAGGATTAGCTCTGAATGTATAAGGATCAAATCCCAAAAACTTTGTAATCTGATAGACATTCAAAAATGAATGGGAAATCTTACTGGTCCAATATTTCTTATCGTATGCATTCATTATAAGCTCAGATTCACTATTAATACCTTCGAATAACTTTACAGTTTTCAATGTGGGCGAGTTAAAATCAAATCCTAACTTAACAATATTCATCATTGCGTCTTGATATGCGTATAATTTTTCCATAGAGACCAAATCGCTGGGGTCGTAGTTTTTCAACCCCGCGCTTCGATCACCATATTCGCTCTGGTGCCAACTTGAAATTTTAATATAAATCTCTTTCAATTTTTCAGGAGTACTGGGCCCTTGTTTGGCAATTACGAGTAAAGCTTTAATAGAAACACCAAGTTTGTCGGTAACTTTGCCCCGTAATCCATAGAACTGTTTACCTGCTTGTTGATGTAAGTCATCGTGAAGCGATACAGCATAAATAATACTAAGAAGGGCTTTTGCTGTATCTCCATCCACATTATCTGTATGAGTGCCTATAACAGTGGTCGAAAAATAATCTTGGATATTTATTCTAAGCTTCTCCTTTATCAATGCAAGCTCAAATTTCGATATTTGACAATCATATAATCTATTGAAATCATCAAGCTTGAAAGCATTAATGCGATACAACAAGGAAGGTAATGAATGAGCACGGAGATTGCTTCCAACTCTTAACTTTCGCCATAATTCATCAACATCAGAGAAAAGGAATTCAGAAGCTTTATAAATCTGGGGACCAAAACCTATACTTACTAATAGATCTCTAGCAAAATCTCTAGTAGGTGTATGAGCGAAATTCTTTTTAATTAAAGAATTCTCAATGCTCCAATGACTTAAAGCGTCATTTGTGAGAGGAAGGACCAAAGAAAGAACTTTGGAGCGATAATTATTGATCTCTTGCAAGAGTGAAGCGGATACTACTCCTCCACTCGAATGCGTTAAGGAAAGAGTAATTTTTGAGAAACTAAGCTTTTCTATAACACTTAGCCAATTAGGATTTAATCTAAGATCGTTTATATTACTAAATCCTAAATCAATTTCATTGCCTTCAATAATTAGTGAACCTATAAGATTATATTTGTTAACTAAATATCTCAAAGGAGCAATTATTAAATGTCTAACAATTGTATCTCTGGATTTAGGTTCGTTGTGATCACTCATAGAGGAATAAAAAGAATGAGGTGCTTCACAACCGATTATTTCTGTTAAATGATTGATTGCGTTTGCCGAGATTTTGATATTCGGATCCCCTATACTACTAAAATATGTGGCGAGTTGCCTTAATACTAATCTCGTTTCAAGTTTAAACTTGTTTTCATAAGATAAACCAAAAATATCATAAAATTTTGAGAATGCGCCATCAAACTTATATAAAATCATCTTCAATTTATCTAACGATCGAGTAATCTTCTTAGCTTCAAGAATCTTCATTAAGTTTTGCTTCATGAGAACATTCCAACTATCTAACCTGGCTGTTGATAATTCAAAAAGCCTACCATTTTCGAAGTCTGATAGAACATTAGAAAGTCCTTTTCTTTCGCCCAAAAGATCAGAACCTAAAACATATAAGTATTTATTAACTTCCCTATCTGTGTGCGTTTTCTTTGGGCTTTCAGCTGTAATAATACCATTTTTTTCTAAAAAAGAACCTAGCTCAATAATGAAATCTTCAAAATAAGGAGTATATAGGCTTGGCGTATCGCCTCCAGCAGATATTGGGACCCAATTAGTAGGTCGAGCAAATAATCCTTGTCCTTTTGCTGGAAACACATCAGGTAAAATAATAATCTTATCGGTATTCTTATCGAAACTTTGTCCTTTAAGCCATGGACCCATTTCTTGAGATGGGATTATTCTAATTAATTTTCCTCCTTTTAACATATATAACCTAAGGGGTTTATCAGTATCGTAAATTCTTTGCATTTCCTTTGCGTAATCTTCAGCTTTTGCGTTATATGGTATTTCGTCATCCAATTTCAAATTCGATGATATTTTGTTATTAGCATTCGGTCCAGGAATGAATCCGTATGCTATATGAATAGGATCCCACACAGCCTCACCAGTATAATCAATGAATCTTAGTAAAGTAGGATAATTCTCTAATTGACTTCTTATTATCTTTTTGATCTCTTCAACTTTATCTACGAATTCGATAATCTCCGAATTTTGTACAACTTTTTCAAATTCTTCTTTTAAACTTTCAAATCGATAATCTGTAGCCAGATCGGTAGTTATCCAATTGGAAAGCTGTATCTCGTTAAATCTTTTGGAAAGCTCTTCTTTTGATAGAATAACTTTTGGATTAGAATTAATCTCGTTAAGAAGTCTAACAAAAGGCGATGTTTCGCCGTCTTCGTTTAGGTTTGGATTAATGCCGTCTAGATCTGAAGGTTTTTTCATAGCGTCTATCAATGTATTGAATGCAGAGGAAGTCTCTTGAGTCCCGACTGCTTTTGTGATCACCTTCTTTCTTCTGTTATGCTGCACCGATTCGAGAATAGCTTGAGCAGAAGGCGATGCTTTAATTACGCTGGAGACCATCTTGTTCAGACCGGAAAGCGCGACGAAACTGAAGGTGCCGAAAAAGACAGCCGGAATCGTCATAAACAACCCCTTTAGGAAGTTTCCCCTTAGCATTTTGTTCCAGAAACCCATCTGGTCCAACGCTTCTTGTTTTGCGTCTTGCTTTTGTTTGAAATCTAGACTTATTTGTTGTTGAATGTCTGTCATCTTGTCTCCCGAAGCAAGTCCTTGAATCATAGTAAACATATTTTTTAAACTCATTGGTCCGCCCAGAAATAACTGCCCGAGGGCGCCTTTAACTTCTCTTACGGAGGTTGATAACGAAGACAACCAGAATCCAAGGTCGTCTGAACCGCCTATTATGCTCACGAGATTTTCGATTATAGCTTCTCTAAAACCGTCTTCAATTATCTCTTGAAATACTTCTTTAATAGGGCTGACAATTGTTCCAACGAGACCTTGAAGAATTGATTTTTGAGAGAGTATAAACTTTGTAATGGCTTTGCTTCCTGCTTCTGAGGCTAACTTACCAATACCAGCACTTACTGCCCAAGAACCGAAGTATGCTAATGGAGCGCTAATAAGCGTGGACCAGAAGGTTAAGGTCTCTGTATAGGAAATCTCACTAATCATGTTGGCGCTAATTTCCGCAAAAGTATATTGTGAGAAATAGTCCATGATGGTATAAGAAGTAGCTTGAGCTAACGCAAGCCTACTGGTCTCTTCGGTGGTATCTGGAACGAATCTTTCGAATTCGATTCGAACATTGTAAAATATGGTGGAAGCCCACGATTCTGCGAGGAAATCCTCGAAAAGCGGATATTTTTCTGAGACGAGCGCTTCTATCGATTTAGTAAAGTAAAGATTTCCTCCGTCGATGGCGTAGTTAGACTCGTTAACAAGTATATCTTGAGCAAAATAACCGTTTTCAAAAGTTCCATACTGAACAACATCGATAAACACGGAAGTAATATTATATTCGAAGCCGTTGTCGTTGAGAGGAACTTTCGCATCGTAAATTGACGATTCAATGTCGGTCATATCGTAGGCGTTAATTCCAATCGTCTTTTCGCAGTCTTTACATTTAACGCGTACGGCAAGTTTTCCGAGGGAAGGTTGAATATCGTCGAATCTCGCTTGGCTAAGAACCACAGGTCGATACAAGATCGATAGTGGTAATATTGTTTCTTGGGTTGTACTATTGATAAATTCGTAGTAAGGAGCACCGTTTATGCAATTAGGTTTTATAGCGTTGAACGATCCGCCTGATTTTTCCATGGCTATGGTTTCAAGCGCTCCTAAGGTGTTATACGAGTGTAAGTTGTAATCGTTAAACAGAAACACGGTGTTAAGGTAAGTATGATGCTCTTTGGTGTTATAATACGGAAGTTCGCTGGTCATAAGTAAGTAATCTAAGTTAATATCGTCGTAATCGAGCGCGGTGTAGGAATCGGGGTCTGAAGTTCCCATGTTCCAGAGGTTCTCCCATAACAAATCTAAGAACCCTCCAAAAGCGTTCCACACGCGGTAAGCATTAGGAGGACTAACTAATAATTGTCCGGTGTAAGTAGTTCCTGAATCCTCGCCGCTGACAGTTGCGTAATATCCTCCTGGATGACCTAATAGCGCTGCCGCCATCGTGTCTTGAAGAATTCTATCAAAAAGATTTTTCTCGTTAAGCGAAACTGGTTCTTGCGGACCGCTCGAACTTGGATAAAATTTCTTAGATCGTTCTTCTGCTTGGGCTTTGTGAAGTTTTTGGTCGATGCTAAACTTCGTCATCAAAGTATACACAGCTATATAAGTTAATGTTCCCCAATAACTTCCCGCAGCTTTTGCTGCTACTGCTCCAGTTAAAAGTGTAGCTGCTGTAATAGAAGCAGTAACCATCGCGTCTACTGCTGCGCTTAGAAGTGCTGCGGTTACTGACATAAACACTTGCTCTACTATATCTCCAACTAATTGTTCTCTATAAGCTTCCCACGCGATCGAATAAGATTTGTGTCTAATTTCGTAGAAGAGCTCGGTAAATTTAGGGTTTTTTTCGCTTGTTTCAGTTAGCTTGTAAATCTCGAAAATCTGGTCTTTAGGTTTGTATTCGTCCCAGATGTCATCTTTTTCTTTTAGTAATTCGTTATTTTCTAAGTTGTTGAAATTATATACCCAATCGGAACCAAACATTCTATTTCTTTCAGGTTTGCTAAAATCGGAAATTGTGTTCTCAACTTGGTCTAGCTTTTCGTAGGGAGCAAAATCGTGAATCCCATCGTAGTTTAGACCTATTGATATTACGTCGTACTTTGGAACTCCCGTTCTACTTACGGTGTATACACACCGTAATTTTATTGTTATCGTTAAGACTCATCACCCCTTTTATTTCGGAAAATGTCCTACCTTGAGAAATTTCGAGTAGCGGATGCTCGCCCTCGCCAATTACCAAACCGTCACACACATTTTTCTTCAAAAATAACTTAAAAGCTTTGTGCGATTGAGTGATGGAAGGTCCACCCCATACGATTTTACGATCGGGATTGTATAGTTTTAGAAAGCAAGAGGTTATGACCGTTTCGGGTATATTGAGGTAATTAATCGAGAAGGCCACCGTGGTAAAATGCTTTAAAGTTCCAAAGACGGTAGTTCTGCAATACTCTATCGTAGCGCGAAACCGTTCTTGGGTAGCTCCGGGAGTGTCGAACATTCTGGTCGCGTAATCGTTAACCAAGTCGGGATAAAAACCTTCCGAAAGATCTGGAACTTTCCCTTCTAGTATATCATTGGCGATAGGAAGTAATAGCGGAAAATCTTGGTGGTTCATAACGAAATCGGTAAGATTTAGCTGGATAAGGGGGTCGAAAATCACCTTTGGCAACTTGTATTCGGTTGCTCTAAAATTAAACACTTTCACAGGTATTGAATTTTGTTTGAGATAGCTTTGTAAACAGGCAAGACCAAGGGGTATCAACCGATCGTTTATGCAAGATACTTTAACTAACGCAATTTTTCTCATTTTTTTTTCTCTTTCTATTTGATTATTTAATAGTTTACAACGAAAATGAGTTAAGATATAAAAAGGAAAAATTAGATATTTTTGCCGCTTTTTATCATGTATTTAATTTCCTAATACTAGGAATTCTTATTGACAAATATTAAACTTTAAATAAGAGAGAATGTATAATAATTGCATAATGTTTTATAAGGCGCAATAGACAATGAATCTCGTAAATGTTCATCAAGAAATAATAACATTGATTAAGTCTCAAACGAATATTATTAATCCAAATCAAACTTTCCGTAGATATGTTGAAAATTGTCAGAAAAACGGAATAAATAACGAAGAGAATGTCGTTCAGCCCTTTACTATTTCGTTTCTTAAAATACTCAATTATATTAACCAGCATAATTTGGAGAGTGAGGATGTTCAAAAAGGGAATAAACCAGATTTTCATACAAATTTATTTATTTTAGAATGCAAATCTAGCAAATATAGAGAATTTGACGAAAAATTAGGTCGAGAAGAATCTCCAGAGGAACAATTGAAGCGTTATTTAGAGTCTGAGGAATTTTCAAGAGAATTTGGAATGATATTTTCTTTAGAAAAATTACAGGTGTATAAACTTATCGATGGAGAATTAAAGTCTCTCCCAACTCTATCGTTTTCTTTAGTAGATTTTTTTGAAAACAATGATACTAATATCGATTACTTTTTAAAAAAATTCTTTGTAAAACCTATCACGACAGAAGAGAAAATACGAGTTATAGCGAATACTCAAAGGGAAGACTTGATTTCAATTTATTATAAAAATTTTAATGCAATCTTAAAATCACTTGTAATAGAAATTTCTATTGAGCTAAATACGACATTTACAGCGTTAGACAAAAGAGATGACGACGCAAAACTAATTAAAACAAAAATTTGTCAAATTAAAAAACAAATGGATTTAGCTTCAACAGATGAAGCAGAGCAAGAATATCTAACTCAAACTTCTTACATAATTTTAGCCAGAATTATTTTAACTAAATGTTGGGAAGATTTGGAGCTAATTGATCCTCCAAACACATATAACGGAGGTTTTAAGAAATATATCGAGGATTATGACGAAAAGATATCTACGGTTTATAAAAAAGCTTTAGAATCCTCTCAAGAGATATATTTTTTGTTTAATCCGAATAATCCTTATCTTCTTTTAACTCTTTCTGAGGAACTAATAATAGATATTTTGTTTCAAATTTGTAAATATGATTTCAAAAGTCTGAATTACGATATACTAGGTTATATATACGAAGATTATCTTGATTTGGAACATCGCAGAAAATTTGGGCAATATTATACTCCTCCTTACGTAGTAAATCTGATTTTAGATCGAGTAGGGTATAAACCTCTACCTAATAAATTATTAGATAATTCAATCTTAGACCCCGCGTCTGGCTCGGGAACATTTTTATTAAATGCTGTTGGAAGGATACTTCAATCTAAACAAGATGGGTGATCCGTACATTCACGCGGAACGAGTGTTTAAAATCTTCGAGAGCGGGGGTTTGTTAGAGAATGTCGATTATTCGCCTCAAATGGAAAAAGTTTTTATTGACATTTTATACGAAATTTGTCCAAAAGAAGAAAATAGAAGCTGGGACAAATTTTTTAGCGAATTTGATAAATACTACGCGGAACAAGAAGATTTTACCATGAAAAAAAGCGTTCAAGCGATCAGAAATAGAATACGGCGCTATTCTGTAAGCACATTAAAAAACATATTCGACAAGAAAAGCGGTCTTAACATGAAAGAGCTGTTTAATCACAGGGTTTTGTTAGACTTAAGCTCGATCATCCACAAAGGGGGAGAAAAAGAAGACGCGTTGTTTTTTTTAAACATGGTGCTAAAATATTTGTGGGACAAGAACATAGAAACGGGGAGCAAAAATTACGAGGGAATTAAACACATAACAATAATAGAGGACGCTCAGTATTTCGCCCCCCAAGAACTTAGCAGTAGAACAAAACTCACTTCATACATAGAAGATATAGCGTTATTGTTGAGAGGGACGGGAGAGTGTTTGATTTCGCTCGCCACGCGTCCTAACATTAGCAGGGAAATTTTAGCAAATTGCGATATTTTGGTGTCGTTTCAGGTGCACATGCAAAAAGATTTAATGCAGGAGCTCCTAAACTTAAAAGATTGGCAGAAGGAGTATTTGTCGATGTTAAAGAGGGGGCAGTGTCTAATTAGAGTTAACTCGGTCGAGAAGCCGTTTGCGATGGAAACGGAATACGTTAAGAGAAGTTGGTTGTCAGACGACGAAATTTTGGAAAACAACAAAGCAATTTTAGAACGGACAAGAAAACAAGAAGAACCCCAGAATGATATTAAACTGTTAGATGCAAATAAACACGAATTGAAAACTTTTTGTAAATTTTGCGGGAAAGAGATAGAACAAAACGCAGATAATTGCGCCGAGTGTTCAACTACTTTAGGAGAAAAAGACAAAGAAAGTAAGGAATTTGATAAGTTTATTGAAGAACTATTCTTGGCTCAAAAATCGAGTGATGGGGTTAAATGATAATTCTCAAAAACTTTCAAGCTAATTTTAAAGTATCAATTTCACTCGAAGATAATTTATATAAGGTATTAATAATTTCATCTATTTCCTCTTCTAACTTCAAAATCTCCGCGTTTAAATGAGTTAAATTTACCGCAAATTTAGATTTTAAAGTAGTTATGATATTTTTCATTGTTGCTACATTGCCTTTAATATCTTTACTTTCGTTAAATCTTATATTTAAGTCTTTTAAGAAAGTATCGAAAACTTTTTTCGGAGATCGATAATTTTTCAGATTTATGGTATCTTTTTTCAAAGAAAAGAAAAAATATTCCTTTACATTATTATCTGTAAACTTTAATTTCAGCAAAGGCTTGAAATCAAATGAGTCTTTTTCCCTGTAAAAAATTAAAAGAAAATCTCTATCTAATAATTCAACTTTATACTCCTTAATAATAACTTCAGAAGTCTTATTAAATTCTTGAGAATTAACATGATCCATACAGCATAATTTCATCACAGCAACATTTTTAGGGTTATAATACATTCCAAAAAAACGCTCCTTAGTTTGATTGTTGCTTTCAATTAATTTATCAAATAACAAGAGCATTTCCGTTCTAATTTTCTTCTTTTTAGTAATTTCTTTGCTATACTTTATCAGAGTATTATATAAATTCTTATCATTTATATCTTGAAAATTAACTCTGTATATAGGTAAATGATCCAGAAATGTCCTAGAAAGATTTACAGTAAGAGTAGAATTATTTGTGTAATTTATTCTATAAAAGCAATTCACTAAATATGAGTTAAATAACGCAAGATAATAGTAATAATCATAAGTAAAAAATTTTTTCTTTATGAAATTATTCACTGAATTGAATGTATAATGTTTCTCCTCATCCAAATATGCAATAATTACTTCTTTCCCTCCACTTATTCTTTGGCTTATAATTTTTTTAGGCACTTCGAAAATTATTGAATGGCGTATTTTTTTTGGGTTTTTGGGATCCTTCTTAATACCTGTTCGAGCTCTATTTAATTTTTCGGGAATATAACTAATGTATCTATTCTGATATTTCTTCTCAAATCTCCCAATATCTCTTCCTAAAAGAAGCGGTTTCCAATTTTTAGTTGCATCTGTTAAGTTAATATTTTGCTCATAATTAATTAAATCTTGACTTCCATCAATACCGGCAATGTGATATTTCGAAAAAATTATTAATTTATCAGATAACTCTTCGATTTTAGTAAATATATTCTCCAACGATGGTGTTAGATAAATACAATACACATAGCTGGTATTTTTTAAGAATTTATCTTGCTGAATGGTATTTAAAAATCCTCTTAAGCCTTCAATTTTAATAATATTAATATTTCTATTTTTCATCATTCTTTCTCTCTGTAGAAAAAACAGTATCGTTGACGAAGTGACCTTTTCAAAAATTCCTGCTCCTAGATCAATTATTTTTAAAATCTTACATTGATCTAGTATGAGTTTTCGATCAATATCATTTGTAGTTGCTCTTAAGAGTGTATTTGGTAAAATGAAGCCTAATACCCCATCTTTTTTGAGTAATTTTATAGATTTTACTAAAAAAAAACAAAATAAATTATTTTTTCCAGATTGTCTTTTAAGATCTTTAGTTCCTTTTACTTTATATTCAGAATAATACTCTATATTATAGTATTTCTTCTCATTTACATCAATTTCTTTATACTTCGCAAATACATAGGGAGGATTTCCAACAATAAAATCAAAACCAGAACTATCTCCTTCAAAAAAAGCATGGCAAAATTCTAAATACCAATGTGATACTTTTAATTCCTTAAAGATATTTTGCTTGATATCTTGTTCTTGTAAATATTTGTAAAATTCCCTATCATAAAATGCTGTTAATTCTTTTTTTAAAAATAATAATATAAAAATTATTTCAGGATGGTGCACATTTTTAATGTATAAATTTCTTAGAAATATAGAAATCTGAATTATATCTTTAATTACGATTTCTGACTTTGACTTATATTCATCTATAATCGTATTTAACTCTACTTTTATATTATCTGGGATATGTGTTTCCGTAATTTTTTCTTTTATAAAACCTTCATCAAAAATTGTTTTTTCAAAAATATTGGATTTCTTTTCAAAATAACTAAAAAGTAAATCGTGAGATAAACCGATTAGGGAGTTTCCTCTAATTAAATTGGTCTCTAAATTAGGAAGAATATGTTCATTCTTAATATCTTTTTCCAACTCTGATTTTTTAAATTCATTAGGAGCTAATTTTAAAGCTTTAAGCCATATATTCACTTTAGCAATATTTAACGCGTTTTTATCTAAATCTTTTCCATATAAATGCCTTAAAATAATTATTGAAATCCTATCCCGTTGTTTTATTACTAAAAATTGTTCTATTTCGTTACAAGCATTGAATTTTGGATTATTTCCCAATTGTATATAATTTGTTTTAAATTGTTCTACTATTTTTTTTTTCAACACTATAGATTTCTCTACGATTTCCTTATAAGCTTCCCAAACTTTTCCGAGTGCGGTTACAAGAAACGAACCTGAACCACATGCAGGATCTAAGATTTTTATTGATATCATTTTTTCTAACAAAATTTTTATAGCATTAAAATCCTCACCATTAAAATTTGGTAACGCTAATTTTTCCAATATCTCATCTTTTATCTTAAAATATCCCATTTCAATATTTTCAATAATAATTTTTTTCCTTATATCTGTAGGAGTATAATATATTCCTTCTTCTTTCTTTTTCTCTGCTAGGTATTTTTCATAGCTTTTTCCAAAAATATCCTCATCAATAAAAATAAAGGGATATGAAATTAATCCAGAAAAATCTTGATACCCCCTGTTCCTATCACGAATGCCTATAATTTCCTTTACGCAATCATAAAAATTATCATAATTTTCATCTGAATCAACTATTTTATCTTCAATTGTATAAAGAAATAATTCTGTATCGTAAAATGTATATGAGAATTCTGTTATCATTGAATTTAAAAAATTTCTAACTACTTTTTTCTTGTCTCTTTTACCGTACATATAATCCCAGAGATTCCAAGACTTCTTTAAAAAATTAAAATCTATTAAAGCTAAATCGTCTAAAGTTTGAACGAAAATTAATTTATTTAATAACTGAATAAAAATTTCTTGTGTTTTATCCTTAAATTCGCCTTTTAATTCAACATTTGTTTCCAAATGATTAAGCCACATGCTTAAATCAGTAAAAAACTCTTCTCCAAGTTCTTCTCTTCTTTCTACTGATTCTCTTAATATGAACTCAATAAATCCTAAATCTTGTATATTTCTTACAAATTCTTCAAATGAATAGCTTTTTATCGGGATTATCTCCCCAGTTTTTATAAATGATTTATATGTATAAAGGTGAAAAACCTCTAAATTCGTTAAAATTACGAAAGGAGAGCTTTCTAAATAATCTCTTATCTCGTCTTTAAAGGAATCTGGATTTAAACTCTTTTTAACTATCTTTTTATTAGTAGCATCTAACACAAACAATTTTTTTAGTTCTAATTCAATTTTTATCGAAAAATCTTCTTTAACGATAAAAGTATCTGGATATTTCCGAAAACGTCTTACTTCTGAAGTGATCTCATAATCCTCTCCAATTAAAAATTTAAGAAATGTCCCATGTTTCGAAAAAAAAGCATCTCTTAATGCACCTAATTCTGGTTTCGAACCTTTCCTTAAATCGTCTAAATATCCTGATACAAATTTAGTTTTTAAGTTTTTCTTGAATTGATTTAATTGTGTTAAAAGAATATCATCTTTTTGTAGCACGAGTTTAATATCTTCAATTATGTCATTGAGACTAATATTGATCACTTTGTTTATTTATTTTTTAAGAGTTTGTTTAAAATTAATTTAGCACCTCTATTATATAATTGTTTCACCCAAAAAAATATTTTGAATACCATTGAAAAAGAAAGTAGGCAAATTTAACTTAAAGCGCTTTTAATTGGGATTTCAGCCTTCGGCAAGGATTTTAAGTTTTTTTTTGTCTATTACCATGTATTTCTTGGGGGAGCCGTGATTAATTATTCGTAAAACTCCAAGCTTTTCTAGAAAACCTAAACCTAACCCGTAAAAAACAATTGCGCTTCTATTAGAGCCCTTAATATTCCGTAATTGTCGTATATTTTTTACGGTTATGACATTTGTCATCTTGTTGAGCGTTAATTTTTGAATTGCTTCGATAGTTCTTTTTAAGTATGCGGGCTCTCTAAGGTTTTCGTTCATCTCTCTTCCTCACTATAAAATATTGACGGCATTAGTATTAAATGTTATTCAATCGCTTCAATAAACAAGTTTACAATTTTCTAATTTCAATCGCACGCAGATAAAACGGGTAAAAATCAAGGTTTTAAGAGTCGCACCCAAAGTAGCGCTGCAAAGAATAAAAAATAAATAAGATTTTTGAAATCTTTTTTTTTCTAATTAACCAATCTTTCCAGTCTAACTAATAGATTGATTTAAGCTTATATTTTAAGTCGATCGAGATGTTATATATCGTGATACGATATCTTTTCAAGAGGTTTTTAAAGATCTTATAAAAATATAGGAGGAACAGAAATCACCAGAAGTAAAACTTAATTTTTTAGAGCTTAGACCTATGGCAATAGAAACTCAAAGTCAATTCGAGCGCAAAATTACCATCATAGAGCAGATAAAGGAGAACCAACGTTTAGATTTCGAAAAGATTGGCAATTGGATCGTTGCGGGAAGCGGAAACTTCGAAAAAACACAAACCAACGGGAGATACAGGGACAACTGCAACACTTTTAGGGAAGCGAGCGCGTGCAAGGATCACCTACTTAAAAGTCTCACGCTCCATTACAACCATTGCAATAAATTAGATTGCGAAACCTGTTTTATTCAGGGGTCATCGAGTCGAGCTAGAGAATTAGACGATCGATTGCAGAAATTTAAAGAAAAGGCGTTGAAAGAAGGCGTTAAAGTAGGCAAAATAAAGCACATTGCCTTAAGTCCAACTAAAGCTTTAATGGAAGAATTATTAACCGATTATAGCTCATATCTTAAGTTTAGGAAAGAAATCGTAATGAACACCATTTTAGAAGAATCTGGATTGTTTGCAGGGATTTTAATTTTCGATCTCTGGTCAAAACAATGTAAAACCTGCGGCAAAAAAGAACACGAATGCTCGTGCGAAGAAAAAGATTTATATCTTTTATTAAAATGATAGCCCCTGAATTCGTTGAGGAAATACTTGCATATTGATCAAGTTTTCTCTTTCTTTTTTCATTTTATTTTTTTGCGATAACGAATTAGATTTATCAATTCACACGATATATTATTATTAGGATTATGATACCTGAAATGACATCTGAGAGAATTGTTTCTGTACTCTCCAATCAATGGTTTAAGGTAAAAGAAATTATAGATATCATGGGGATTAAAGATCCGTTAGATCGAAAATATCTACATTTAAAACTGAAGGATTTATACTGAAAGGGTAAGATTGAGTGTGTATATCATCTTAATTCGATCGTTCACCCTTCGATGTCCCAAGTAAGATTGAAAGTAGCTATATTTATTTCTTTTATAGGTTTTCTCAGGAGCGTTCAAAAAGCATTCGGAGCAAAAAATTGAGAATAGTTTGTCGTTCCAGATGAGGAGGGCTCGTTCTATGGAATACTGAGGGTGATTTGTCAAAAACTCGTCGAACGAGATGATTTACTCTGCTCTTTTTGCTCTTAAAACAAATAGGATTATCGCAATAGCAATTAAAACGATTCCCATCGAGAATGAGAAATAAAGCATAAAATATCCTATTGGCATCATATAAACTTGAGTAAATAGTGTTCCTAAAACCATATAGAATGTGAAAATAAAAGTCCAAAATGTCATTAACATCATTCCAACAACTAATGAAATATGGGCGAATACTAACATAACTTTTTTTGTCACACATTTCACCTATAATTTAAGGTTCCAAAGGAGTCACATTTGTTGATATTTTAATCTTTTTTATTATTATAAAATCTTTTATTCTTAAGAATTCCATGGAAATCTTATTTGATGTGTTTATCAAAAAATTCTATCACCCTCTTCATTAGAATATCTTTAGAAGCAGGATTACTCCACTCGTCTCCAGAGAGTAGCTCTTCCTCTTTGGCTTCTATTTGCATCCCGTATTTCGCAATAACGCAAAATACCCGCGTGTGAAAACGAGTAAAATCCGAAACTTCAGATATTTCTTTCAACGCTTCTTGCTTTAGGAACTCTCGAGCTTGCTCCTTTGTGAATTTGTTACCGTCCATCTTAATAAGAAATCTGACTATAAGATATATATTCTAAGAGAGTCAAAAATTTATGAGAAAAAAGAAAAAGAAAAAGAAAAAAAGAGAATTAAGAATCATTTCCGTAATATTCGCTTTTGGACTACGAAGTGGGTTCTTAACGGGGAACTATGAGGAAAAATAGCCTTTATTGCGCGGTCGTTGTTAGCCCATATCGTAGTGCCTTCGTAATAATCGTACCCGTACACCGCAGACGATAATGATTTCCCAATGTTGTGAAGCGCAGAGAATATACCTTTTCCAGCGTACTCTTTTTTGATAATTATCGTATCAACGTTCATGTGCGTAAGTGGTTCTCCAGCCCATAGCTGATAAAGATTGGGTTGGGCCATCAACAATCCAACAAGTTCCCTAGAGCGTCTATCAAAAGCGAAAATGCAAGTCGATACGATTTTGTCGAGATCAGCAGCCTTCCAAGTGTCTAAAAAGCCGGGCATTTCTGCATAGGTCTGGGGATCGAACTCGGGATTTACAATGTTAACTTTTTTCCCGGCTTGGTAGTAAATTTCCATAATCTCCTCAAACCTATCTTTTCCGCCCGCAGCATCCGCTAACACGGAATAAAACGACTGTTGGGCTAAACTTAGTATTTGGGCTTTCAGAGCTTTTATTTCTTCGAGTGGTAAAAAGCGAATCATAATACCTTCGTCTAATTCTTTTCCTTTAGCCCAAATCTTGACGAAGGCATCTACGCACGAATATTTTGTGTCAATCTTGTATCCTAATTCTTTTAAATAAGCTAGAACATTTGATCCGGGATCGTTAAACGCAACTCCGCTCATCATTGGACAAGCAAAACCTTCGGTCTGCCAGCCAATTCCCCCAATACGTTTGGGATAATTGATAGGTCCTCGAATTTTTCGAAAGTTGTTCTTTCTAACGAAGTTTTCTAACTCAATCATCAATTTTTTACAAGAAGAGAAATTTTTAGCAGAAAGCCAGCCAAAAGTAGGGCATGACTTTCCGTAGCTTTTGTAATCGCCGTCTATTTGACAAATTACGAATCCCGTTAAGATTCCGCTCAGTGTTGTGTAATAAAATCTAATTTTATAGTCTGGGTTCGAAAACTTTTCTGCAAGATAATCTGCAAGATCTAAGACAATCATAGGTTTTAGCCTTTCATCAGGAACATATAAAAGCTCAGTTAAAACAAACTGAATTTCCGAAATATTTCGAGTGGAAGCGACTGTAAGTTCTTTCTCAATCGGCTGCTCTAAACTAATTTCCATTTTTCATCATTTTTTAAGATGTTTACTCAATAAGACACGAGATGTATATAAAGAAAAATATTCACAAGAAAAATAAAAGCTAGATTAGTCCCGGTTCAAGTTAAAAAATAATTATTATTGTTTTTATTGAGCAAAAAAAGCTTTTACTATTCTATCTGAAGGCTTAACATATTTACTAACTCTTGTCCTACTGGTAAGAGTTCAGGTCTCGGAACTTCCCCTTCGAAGTAATTAAACACTACATAATCTTCGAACGATTTTTCATCTTTTTTGAAGTTCCAGCACGGCACATATCCCCTCGCCCTAAACCCAAATTCGTAAAACAGTTGTTGGTGTTCGGGACTGAGAGCAGAAACGAATGCTTCGCTGTATCTAATGTGGTTTTCTTTTATGACTTTTAAAAATTCTTCTAGATATATGTAAAGCTCCTCAGGAGAATTTACATGATACTTAGTTTTTTCGAGATTTTGAATACAAGGCGTATGAAGGAAGGTGAAATACGATTTTGTCCCTGCGATAAAAAATTGGTTGTATTGGTAGCCATATTTGTCCTTAATAACGTCTTTTCTAAACCTTTTTTGCAACGTGGCTATTTTTTCGTAATCCAAGTTTAAATCGGGGGAGATTAACTTGAACTTTCCTAAATTAAATAAGTTGTCGCAATGTAAAAAGCTGTCGAGAGCGTTCCTGATAAGTAAAGGAGTTTGATGTTCCCTATATCCATTAAGCGCTTTTTTTCTGAAGACTACTCCCATTACATCCGATTCTACTCGATCGAAAAAGACATCTTTGTTAGGAAAGAACGCCACGGTGTTTATCCCGCACACAGAAGTTATATATTGAGAAGCGGCGTGGGCAGTTCGGTTCTCGCAATACCACATTAATATTTCGTCCTTGTAGGTGCTCCACATCCAGGCGTACGAGCCGATAATCGCTTTGGTAACATCGATAATTCTTTGGTATTCTTTCCGGATCATAAATCCACCAGTGTATCCTTTTCGATGTTCAAAGTCTAACGCACATCTGAAGCAGCCAACAATATTTTCCTCGATTTTAAAGAGAATGAAGTGATGTTCGGAGCTTTCGATCATCTTCTTCACTTCCCGCGAATCTTCTATTTCTTTGTAGGGATAAGAGCCTTCATATACTTCCTTGCAAATATTTGCGATCTCAATGGCATCCTTAGGCTTCGCTAAATATAGCGTAGGACTAATTTTGTCCGAACCTAACTTGGAATCGATAGTAAAATCTAACTCCATTCCGTTCTCTAAATCTAAACTCAACACGCTTTCGAATACATCTAAAAACTCGTCTACTGAATTTGGATTGAGCTTCTGGTGAGGGATAACCGGTATCGTAATCGATTCTTGAGTGATCATTTTTTTGACTGGTAACTATGTTTTATGTGATGGAGAGCACATTTCACCAGTCTATTTAAAGAAAAAAGAGAGATATGAAAGTCTTACGTCCGAATACAGGACTTGAAAATAGAGAAGTACAAGGTGATTTTCAAAAACTTCCCACTCGTAAGCATTCCGATTATGCAAGAGAATTTAATCTTGATGATATTAAGAATAGGAAGTTTAAAAAAGAAATAAATTTAGTAAAAAGCAGATAAGAGAATCTTATACTGAAATCGTAAAATGGAAAGTAAATCAATAAATATAGTATCGAAAGAATCTGAATCCATAAAAATATTTATTGGATTTAAACTTAAGATTCTTTATGAAGAAAAAAGTTGGCGTATATTACGATTATCAGAATATTTATGACGCTTCCTATGACTTAGAGGAATATAAAAAACAAATCGATTTTATTGAAGATTACTGTTCAAAACTAGGAAAAATTGTAATAAAAAATTTGTATTTAAAGAAAGGGAAATATAAGGATGAGGACAAGATTGTAGAGGCCCACCAAAAAGAATATTCTTTTGAAATAAAATTTGGTCCATATAAAAAAGATATTGACACTAAAATGGGTTCGGATTTTATGGATGATTCTAGTAAAAATATTATTGATATTTGTGTGGTTATATCGGGTGATACCGATTTTGTAGCTCCTATTGAAAAAGTTCTTAACAGAAAAAAAATAGTTCATGTGTTATGCAATAGTGGAACATATCGCAAATATGAGGGTATTGCAGAAAGATGCTCGGTATTTCAAATTTTGCCCGAGAGATGTAGAAAATGTGAGGGAGAAGGCGAGATTAGTGAGATCTGTAATAAATGTAATGGTAAGGGAGAGCGTGACACAGATTGCAGATATTGCGATGGAACTGGGTGGAGCATAGGGGCTTATTGTAAAAATTGCGAAGGAACAGGATGGCTTGTTAAAATGTGTATAATTTGTAATGGAGCTGGAGTATCTTCAACTTCTAACTGCGATGAGTGTGCTGCAACTGGAAATATTGACGAAGAATTATGTTCAACTTGTTTTGGATTAGGGAAGAAAGTTGTGAAATGTACTCGTTGTGAAGGAACTGGTATATTTTCGAAAGAAAAATGTACAATTTGTGAAGGGAAGGGATCTATTGAAATTAGCAAAAGAAAAATATGTAGTACTTGTAAGGGAACAGGAATATATTCAACAAACGAATGTAGGACATGTGATGGAACAGGAGAATACAAAAAATTTTGTTGGAAATGTAAGGGAATAGGACACATCACATATGATCCCATTGAATAATCAATAGTTAAAAATGTTTTATCATGCATTAGTCAAATATTTCGAATTTTTTGAGGATTTTAGACATGCTACTTCAACTCTTTATAATCTTTATCTCGTTGTCATTAGTTTTTTCTTTTAAATATCTTCTTGGATTGAACGCTATAACATAATTAAATCTCACTAAAAAACAATGTAAACAAGTGATTACGAATGTTTGTAAATCAAAAATTAGAATCTTGGTCAGAACCCTATTGGGAACATATAGTGAGAAACATTGGACCAATAACTTTCGAGGAGCAAGAGAAAATAAGAACTACTCGAATAGCCATACTTGGTGTGGGAGGGTTAGGTGGTCCACTCGCAGAAAATCTAGTTAGAGCAGGTTGCCAAAACTTAGTTATTTGTGACTTTGACTTGTTCGACGAGTCCAACTTAAACCGGCAAATTTGCACCATCGACGACCTCGGCAAGAGAAAAATCGACGTGGTAGAAACCTTTTTACAGAAGATCGATCCTGAAGTAAGTGTTCGGAAGTTTTTTAAGATTACTCAGCAAAACATTGATTCGGTCCTTAAGGGTGTGAAAGTGATTGCGCTAACTTTAGACGATCCCGCCACTTCGATCTTTATCGCTAGAGAAGCTCGGAAGCGGGGAATCCCAATGATCGAGTCTTGGGGGGTGCCATTCTTGTTTACTTGGTGGTTTACTCCCGATAGCATAGATTACGAAGAATGTTACGGATTAGAAACCAAAAAGTTCAATTACTTCGAGCTTTCCAACCTAAAAAAAGAGATAAACCTCGCAACCTACCAAGCCTTGTTGCCAAAAGTGTTTTCGATGCCCGGAGTCAGAGAAAAATACGATAGAGAGCCGGGGGCCTTCGAAGAAATGATGGCGGGTAACATTGGGGCACGCTCATTTGCACCCTTCGTAAGAATAACTGCCGATTTTCTTTCGGTAGATGTGATTTTCTCCGGAATTTTGGATATTAAGCCAAAGAACTTAGCTCCAAACCTGAAAGGGTTCGATTACATTAATATGGAAGTCCAAGAAGCTAGCTTAATATCTAATAATTAATTTTTTTATTTTTTTGGAATTATTATTTTTGTAATTTTTTAAATAAATTATTGGATCTTATCTTTTTTCTCTCTATTACATTTTGCGCATAGAATTTGAATATTTTGAATTGTGTTAGCTCCACCCTTACTAAAAGGAATATCGTGATCCCATTGTAAGTCTTCTTTACTTCCACATTTCACGCACTTACCGTCATCACGCTCCCATACAAAATTCTTAACATAATAAGGAATATATCTTGACCTTCTGAGCGATTCAAATTTTATATCTCCAAAAAAGCTCTCATTATCATCCCAAGTTTCTGCTGCAATTCGGGCTTTTTTCATTTCTTTGAAAGAATTTTAAAAATCTTCTTCTTCAACCATTAAAGGAGGCATCTCTATTAAGAATGGAAAAATATCATATCTATTGATGTAAATATCTTTAAAAATTTTAAAATGCATAAATATTTGACCTGCATTTGTAATCCAAGGAACATAATAACCAATCCCAAGCGATAATAGTTTATCGTAAAACTCCCAGAAATAAATACTTTGTTCTCTATAATTCTGACCAGCCATTGTTCTACGACCGTAGGGATATTTATTCATAAAATAATCTAACTTTTCAAGCTGCTTTTTGCATACAATATTAAATTCATTAGCCCAATTATTAGTATCGACCTTTAACACTTCCTGTTCATCGTTAAACGCGTATTCTTTAAACCTTGACCAAGAATCTGGATCATTAATTGATTTAGATATTCTAAAAAAAAGAAAGTCTATAATTTCCTTATCAATTTCATCAATATTCTTTAATTTCTCTTTCAAATTATTACTCTGATTAGAGATTTTATTAAAAAAAACGGGATACAAGCTATTTTTTAAGGAATAAAAGCCTCCCTTTTCAAAACTAGTTTCAAAAATAATAAAATCATTAATTTCTTTTTCTACATCTGATTGCTTAAAATCTTTTAAATTCAAGCTTCGATTCATAACTTTTTTAAAGAGTGTTTTTATTCTTTTCTCATGTTTGGTATAAGTCGTATCAGAAATCGGAGTTAACCAGAGAATATAAGTTAACAGTATATCAATCGCAACAGTATTATTATTAGTAAAAATTTTATCAATATATTTTTCAATTTTACTTATCATTAATTTAAATCTACCACTAGGATTATAATCTAATAATAAAACAATTTAAATTTAAAATCTATTATTCTGGAGTAGATTTTCTAATAAAAGATAAAATTTCTGCAAAAATAACTTTTTAAACCTGAAAAACGGTTTTAAACTCTTCTAATATTT
>JAUWZT010000232.1 GCA_030615145.1 Promethearchaeota archaeon
ATTAATAATTTACAGAATTAAAGGGAAATTTAATCTAAGTTTTTATCGATATCGTTATTCCAATAAATTATAATACAAATTTATTTATAATACCAAAGTAGATCTATTAATAAGAAGGGAAATTTACACGATAATTTGAGCTAACATTGGATTTCGCCCTCTATTAAGCTCTAAGAGTTTAATTCTCTCCCTGTTTTTATATTTTTGCTCAAATAAATCGTTCCCTTCCTTTTTTATTTAATGTTTCTGGGATTTAAAACTGTTTAAAGATAACGGAATTCCGGATTAAAATTGAGTAAAAAAGTAAAAAAAAAATAAAATAGTACTGATAAAATCATTAAAAGTATTTCAAATCAGTCTGTTTTTATAGGTTTGGACTTTTCTGATAGGGATTTAAGGTATTCTTTTTCCTTCTGTTCGTGAAGTTCCATTATGTGCTTCTTCTTTTTTAACCATTCAGGACCATCCAAGGGGTACCATCGTAGGCTAAAAGCAGTAAAGAATAAGAGGACAGCGGGGACGATACAAAATGCAATCATAATCCCAATTAACGCCGTATTTTCTTGAGGTTGCTGTTCAGATATAAATCCAAATCCGTTGATAATCGCGAGGAATAATACATTAGCTATAGAAATCGCAGGTTTAGTAACGATAGCATTAACTCCACCATAGACAGCTTCTCTACGTTTTCCTGTGATCAATTCATCGTTATCAATTACATCTCCCATTATCGCAAAATTACCAATCGCCGCACCACCATACCCAATTCCTATGAGTAGAAATGAAATTGAAGCTAAAATCGAATTGTATCCAACTATAAAAAGAAGAATTAATCCAATAACAATTAAATATGCGTTTATTATCATTGTTTTTTTTGGTTGCCATTTTGCGATTTTTTTCATAGTCAGAATCAATCCGAGGATAATTCCTATGATAATACTTAGTAAAATATAAACCGGGGATTGTCCTGATATAATATAATCAATATAATATAAAATTCCTGTGAAAAAAATAGGATAAAGTGTCGCAATTAAAAAAGCTGGAACCATAAGGATCCAAAACGGTTTATTCTTTAGAGTTAATTTTAATCCTTCTATGAAACCTTCATGTTCTTGAAGTTGAGCAAAAATGTTTTCTTTTATTCCGAAGGAAGTTACGAATAATAACACAGAACTGACAATACCAATAGTCACAATTATTGGTCCGAACAAAGGATGGATTTTCCTTCCTTCTTGACCAGTAAGCAAAACTACAGGTAATATAAAGCCAAGAACAATATTAATTAAACCTACTGCAGAATTATATACTCCTATACTTGCTCGACCCTTCGCAGTTATAGCGATCTCGTTAGGGAGTGAAAAATAACACACCCCTACAAGGGTAAACATCGTATCTAAGAGGAAAAGTGCCGCCACAAAATTTATAAATAAACCAACCTGGTTATCTAAAGGAGATATTGGAAACCAACAGAAAATGAAAGCTAATCCATAGAAAATTGAACCATAGCGAATATATGGCACCCTCCTCCCAATCTTTGTTCTTGTGTTATCGACGATGTAGGAAGCGATAGGATCGTTAATAATATTCCAGATTATGAATATTAACCAACCAAATATTAATAAACCTTCATCTGCACCTAGTTTTACATTATAAAAAAAGGTTAGATTTGCAAATACAAATCCATTTAAAATGCCATTTGCCAAGCCTCCAATGCTGAAACTTAATTTTGTTTTGACTGAAATGTATTCTTCTAACATTTCAATATTTTCGTTCATAATCAATATTCGTTTAATTGTTATTTAAAACTTCTACTAATACTGTATGATAATCAATAAATATATCTGAATAAATTGAAATTGTTCAATAAAGTAGCTATGGGAATAGAAATAGATTTAATTTAAAGAGACCCAATGTCTGCATACAATACATTGAAGTATTCTATCTAATTTATCGGAGTCTCTCCTAAGCACTCTATTAACCATGACATTTCCGCATTTTACGCAAATATGCAACTTCTTAACTGCTACTTCCTCCATTAGTGATAGTCTTCTCCAGAATAGATTTTAGAAAGAACTTCAAAGATTTTTGCTATATATTCTTACAAAAAAAATTACAATTAGAATAAATACATCTATTTTGTAAAATTAATAGGTTAAGGGTTAATAAATTTTTTTTAATAGATAATTGTTGAAGAATCTGAACGAAAACTATAAAATTCAAAAAACTTTTCGATAAAACGGCTACAATTTATTAATTAGCCATATGGGGCTTGCCCATGCCATATTTTCGTCCTCAAGAATTATCCGAGGATAATAAAAAGCAAACTTTTCTTTACTATTTGTGTGAGTTAGAGAAAAATCTTTAAAATTCTCGTCGTCAATTAAGTTGAATTCTGTTCTAGTTGAATTCACATCAAAGTTTTTATAGATTAAATTATTTCTGATTAATTCTACTTTAATAATTTTAATTGGGCTTATCACTTTCACAATAATTTCTCTTTTAGACTGTAACTGAGAGAATTCTTTTAAATCTATAATGTCGCCCATGAAAAATTGAGCTAATTGAAATTCTACAATAATTCTTGGTCCCGTTGAGCCATAACAACGACGATTAAGTAAAGCGTTCCATATCGATTCTTTAGTAAGTTTTTTTGCCCATACCGCCATGATTCCAGAGGGGTAAATTCCATTATCCGGATCGCCTGGTCCAGAAGGGTAAATACCAAAATGATCGTCTCCGCCAGCTGTAAAACCCAATTTATATCCTCTCTTTAAAGCGTCTTGAACAAAAGACCCTTTCTTTTCTAGAATTGGTCCCCGTTTTCTAGCATACTTCCCATAGCCAAAAAATTTGTAACGAGGAGGGAGAGGATTACCATCCTTATAGGAATATTCTTGATTCCCCCAAGTAGAATATATTTCTACTAATTTCTCTATGGAATTGTCAAAGTAATCCCAATTACGATAACCTGGCCTTAATGCACTATGATGAGCAATTAACAAAACTTTTCCTTTATGAGATTTCAAATTTTTTATCAATTTCTTTGTAGAATTATACTTATTAACGTCAGACCTTAAAATCGGCAGATCCTCATCGTAATAATATATACAAATATCACCATATCCAGTGTACCAATATCCATATTCGTATCCGAAAAAAGAAACAAATTCTGCTGACTGATATTTTTTTACAATTCGCTTAATATCTTCAAAATCTTCGTCAGATGTTTCCAATTTATGATCGTGGTCTGTTATCGTCCCAAAATTTAATCCCGCATTTATTAGATTTTTAAAATATTCCTCTACATCTCTCATTCCATCGCTCTTATTAGAGTGTCCATGAATATAGCCCCAGAATAAATTCTTTTCACTAGGGTCATCAAGACATATGATGGGGTTAGAATTAAAATAAGAACCATTGTAAAAAGCTTCGATTGAATAAGTGCCAGATTCAGAAATTTTAAAATCGTATTTCATAAAAATTCCTTCGTTTTCTTCATTAAATTCTAAACTTGCTATGTAATCTCTATCTTTAGAATTTGTTGATTTGTATAATTGTATGTTATCGGAGAAGTTTTTTATTAAATTATTAAATTTATCCTCGACCCTTATTAATATTTTAAATTCCTTGTTGGCACTAACGATTGAGGGGCAAATTATTGTAACGTGATCAAATTTCGTGTTAATAATATTGATAGTGGGACAAATATCTGGTGTGATTAACTTTTGATTTCGTAATTTGATTAAGACCTCTACTTTTTTATTTTGTTCTACTAACGATTGAACTAGCGTTTTAAAAATATTAAAGTAGAAAAAAGTCCCTGCTTTAATTCCATTTTCCTCGCAGACAATATATTTAATTAAAAGTTCTTTTCCAGAAATAAGTACTGG
>JAUWZT010000102.1 GCA_030615145.1 Promethearchaeota archaeon
GGAATTTCAATGTCGAAATGACCAAGATTCCCAAGGATGACGTTATCTTTAAGTTTATCGAATACCTCTGTATTTGCGGGGATTACATGCTTGCATCCTGTCGCTGTAAGGATAATATCAGCATCTGGAATTGCTTCAAGAATAGGCATGACATTATATCCCGCGAATTTGGCTTGCAAAGCTTTTATAGCATCAACTTCAGTAACGATTACATTAGCTCCTAAACCTCTAGCTCTTAAAGCCATTCCTGAGCTGCAATGCCCGAATCCTGCAATCACAACATTTTTTCCTGCGAAGAGAACATGCATGCCGTATATTGCAGAAACAATGCCTTGTCCCGTTCCTAACTCGTTATCAAATTGATTCTTACACCTTGCATCATTCACAGGAAATAATGGAACTTTCAGCGCTCCTTTCTTATTCATCGCTTTAAATCTTTTTACTCCAGTGGTAGTTTCTTCTTGACATCCTATTATCGTGCCATTCTCTATTAACTCAGGGAATTCCTTATGAGCCGTCACTATCATATCTGCTCCGTCATCAATTAAGATATTTGGCTTTTCTTTTAAACACTCTCGAATACACCAATAAAATTCTTCGTCTGTATTTCCGTGCCACGCAAAAACATTTATTCCTTCTTGAACTAAGGCAGCAGCAACATCATCTTGAGTAGATAACGGATTACTCCCACATAAATAGACTTCAGCACCCCCTGCTTTCAAAGTACGAGCGAGAATTCCGGTCTCTTTAGTAATATGTAAACATCCTGCAATTGTTATGCCTTTCAAGGGCTTTTCTTTGGAAAATCTCTTACGAATAATTTCGGCTGTAACTGGCATTTTAGATTCAGCTACATATAGAGCTTCTTTGCCTTTTTCAGCAAGGTTTTCATCAGCTACTTTATAATTAACCATATTCAATTTCACTATTCACAAAAATGATAAATTTTAATAATATGTTAATCTAATAATTTTATGATATTATTTAAATATGATTATCAAAAAGTGTAAATTAAATTATGCAATTTTTATACAAACTATTATATTTTTAAATAACAATTACTTAAAAATTATTATGGTGAACAGCAAAAATCATATAAAATCTTTTGAGATATTGAAAAAAGTCAATACAAAATCAAAACCTAATATCTCAAAAATTTCAAAAGAATTGGGGATTACTAGACAAACTTTTCAAAATAAATTTGAAATGTTAAAGGATAAAGGAATAATTAAAAATTTCACTATTAATATCAACCCTAATATTCGACCTAATTTAAAATATGTGATTTTGGAAATAAAAACAAACCCTAAAGAGCCACACATCGTCGAAGATTTGTTAAAAATTCCTCAAATGAAAATGCTAGATGGAATTTTTGGAGAATACTCACTCATCGCTCTGTTTGTGTTTAACGATTCTGATGAGTTTAACAAAGTTCTCCTAAAAGTAGATAAAATAATGGGAACATCTTATTTTAAGAAATATCAGATAATTGAGGCAATAAAAGTGTTCAAAACTAACGGAATAGATGTAACGACAACGGAACTGGAAATAGATCTAAACCTTGACCAAATTGATTATAATGTTCTGAAAATAATGGAGAACGAACAAAATTTAAAATTGATTTCTACTTACGAAATTTCCAAAATTTTCAAGAAAAGATATAATGTAGAGCTGTCACAATCTACTATTTACAATAGAATAAAAAAACTTGAAGAATCAAGCGTTATACTTAATTATTCCATAAATTTTAAGCCAAATAAGGTTGGATTTAAAGGGAAATTTATAGTAAGAATTAAACCTAAAGACTCTTCGAAATATAGTGAATTGGCATTAAGCTTAGTAAGAAAAGATGAAATTGTGTATCTATTCAGGATGGGCGAACAATACGGATTGTTAGCAATTGTCCGAGTAAAAAAAATCGAAGATTTCGGTGATTTTATCAAAAATCTCTACGAATCAGAAGATATGGAGGATACTCATACCAATTTTGTGCTTGATGAGTTGAAACCTTACACAAACTTTAAATTATTTTGATTTTAATCTGATTCTTCTTATTTTGTGGCTTGAATTTTAAAAAAGTAGAAAAAAATTAATTTAAATACCTTTGAATGATATCTTTAATTGAAGAACATGAATTATTTTTTTGAATTAATAACTAAAGGAATAGGTTTTTCTAGAGTAGGAAGAATAATTTGTTCAAAAGAATCTAAAAGGTTTATATCGACACCTAATATCCTCATTCCGATGAAGAAAAGTTTAATAAACCATATAAGTTTTCTTGAGGAATTTGAAGACCACGAGGTATTTTTGATCTTAAAAGAATTCTATTTGAAAATTGGTTTTTTAAGAGAAAAATTTAAACATACTGGCTTTATTTTTAAGCACAATGGTTCAATGGAAAAATTTAAAGAAATTATAGATAATAATATTGATATATTTTCAGAGGATAATATTATACCTTTAATTCCGTTTAATATCCCTACTACAACCATAAATAAGGAATTCGCTAAAAACGAAATTATCAATTTTATAACCGACGCCAATCAAATCTTAAATCAATATCGAAATTTAGATTTTGGTTTATCTATTAAGATTTTTGAGTATCCCGAATTATTTAATCTGTATCTTCCTTTAATTAAGGACAACAATAATGTGAGAATAATAAATTTAGTCGATCTATTTGATGTATTTGGTAAATATAGAAATATTTTAAATATTATTTTTCAAATTAAACAAGAGCTCGACAATAATTTAGTCTTAATGGCTTCAGGGAGAATAATTCCAAAATTTTATCCAATTTTAGTCTATTTAGGAATAGATTTAATTGATTGTTCCTATCTATTATATTTATCTTCTGAAAATTTCTACGATACTATAGAACATTTACTTCCCATTTATAAATTAAAATATTTACCCTGTCCGTGTCCTATTTGCAAAAGGAAATTAAAATATATCAGAGAGAATAAATATTCTTCCGAAAAAATAGAACAATTAACTCTTCATAATATTATATCAGCATATACATACATGAATAAAATAAAGTTGTATTTACGAATGGAGGATTTCCGAGGTTTCGTCGAAAAATCCTCATTTGACGACATGAACATAATATCTGCTTTAAAAGTTTTAGATAAACAGTACTTTAACGCGATGAAACTTGAAACTCCGATAACTCAAGCGAACAAAATAATTAAATGTTTTGGTCCATCTTCATATTATAGACCAGATTTCCAAGAATTTCGGGAGAGATTGTTGAAAAGTTTTACGCCTGAATCATGGACAAAACTGATTATCATACTTCCTTGCTCGGCAAAGAAACCGTACTCCGAGTCGAAATCTCATAGAAAATTTCATAGCATTATACGTAAATTTCGCGATTTTCCTGATTTTCAAGAAATAATTTTAACTTCTCCCTTAGGAGCCATTCCTAGACAACTTGAAAATATATACCCCGTAAATTCATATGACATTTCTGTAACTGGGGATTGGGACAATGAAGAAATAACAATTGCTTCAAATATGTTAATTAATCTATTGGAGAAATATGATAAGGACATACCTATTATATGTTATTTAAAAGAACCCGGATACTTAAAAATTATAGATAACGCTCGATTAAAACTAAAAAATAAATTTTACTTCACTGGAGTTAAAAACAATCTAACTACCATTGAATCCTTGAAATCTTTAGAAAACAGTATTAGGGACCTAAAAGATTCGTTTAAACCCTTAGAACCTTTTCCAAAAAATAAAAACTTCTCAAAGAGTTGGACTCGTAAACTTATTAAAATATTGGATTATCAATTTGGAACAGGGGCTGGAGAAAAAATATGTTCTAATGGAATTAGGACTAGAAAAGATGAAAGAAGGCACCAAATAGAAATATTTGACTTGATAAATAATGAGAATCTTGGAAAATTCAATTTTAATACGGGACAAATCGAATTAAATCTTTCAGGAGCGAATAAACTATTACCTTTAAGTGAAAATACGAATTTTATCGTTTTTGATGGACAAGTAATTAAGGGTAACACCTTATTTCGTCCTGGGATAGTAAGTTATAGTCCAAATCTCGTTCCAAAAGATTTTGCGCTTATTTTCGACAAAGATAAAAAGAATTTAATTGGATTAGGGAACCTAGAAGTTGGTTCAAATTATATTAAGAATTCAAAAACAGGTAAAATTGCAAATGTCTACGAAAAAATTAAATGAAAGTAATTTCCTCGTTGAAAAAATCAAAATACTTCGATCTAAAACTATTAGAAAAAAGTCGAAATTGGAAGACGATCGATTAGATAAACCAGTAAGTTTTTGGATAAAAGAAGATCGTTTGCTCAAAGAAAAAGGAAAGGAGTTTACGATTATATTAAGAACAAAGGGATGTAGTTGGGCATTAGGAGAAACTGGAGGGTGTTCCATGTGTGGGTATATTCAAGATTCTACCATTGAAGAAATTGACCCTATTCATATTATCAACCAATTTGATTATGCGTTCCAAAAAAAAATCAAGGAAATTTCTACCGATAAAGATGATTTAATCCTCAAAATTTTTAATTCTGGAAGCTTTTTTGATGACGACGAAATATCTGCAGATGTTCGTGAACATATATATAATAAAATCGCTGAAGTCCCTAAAATAAAAGAAATCGTTGTAGAATCTCGAGTTGATTACATAACTCGTAAGAAGCTTAAAAAAATGAAAAGCTTTTTAGAAAATAAGTACATCGAAGTAGCAATAGGTTTGGAAACGGTAAATGATTACTTTAGAAATACCTACGTAAATAAAGGCCTAAAATTCGAAGATTTTTTAAAGGCAGTCCAAATTTGTAAGGAAAATAATGTAGGTGTGAGAGTGTATTTATTGTTTAAACCACCCTTCCTAAACGAACAAACAGCAATAGATGATTGTGCTAGTTCTATTCAAAAATTAGCTGAATTAAAGGTTAATACTATTTCAATCAACCCTCTCAACATTCAAAAAAATTCGTTAGTGGAATATTTGTGGTATCAGAACAGATATCGACCACCTTGGTTTTATTCTTTATTTAAATGTATAATTAAAGCTTGTAAAGACAATACTATCTTGGATTCAGTTAGAATTATATCATCTCCCTCTGGAGCTGGCTCGAAAAGAGGAATTCACAATTGTTTAAAAAGAGATTGCAACGAATTTATGATAAACTCTCTCAAAGAATTTGTATTGTCTCAAAATATCGATTATTTAATAAAAAAAGACGATAGCTACTCATGTGGTTGCCTGATAAAATATCAGTTGCAGAAAAATTTCATTTAATAAATACAATTAAGATGACAATTAAAATAAATTCTTCAACTCACTTTTGAAAGTAATCAAAAACTGACAGAATTTTTATATTTTTGTTGAAAAAAAATAATTTATTTATCTATCCCACCCATTTCCCGCTTATTAAGATTTTTAAAATAACGTACATTTGGAATAAATTAATCATTTTTGTAAGCTCTTTTTAAATAAAGGGTATATTTAAATATTACTTTTCAATTGTCTATTCTATATTTTAAACAATAGTTAGGGTCGTCGTTTGCAAAAATATATTAAGCTAAATCTATTTTTTCTCGGGAATTCTAAGAAGCACCATATCTTTAGAGCTAAAAGGTGGGATAAAAACCTCGAAGCAATTTTCCACAAACCTGTTTTTACGGAAAAATACGAGGAGATTGGTTATATTAAAGAAATTTTTGGTCCTGTAAATTTGCCCTTTGTTTCTATAAATATATTACCTAACAAAAAATTTAATCCAAATGATAATATCTACGCTAAATTACATTAGTATTTTATATTAGTTTTAAAAAAAAGAAATACCTAAAAAGGTGTAAATCATTTCAAGTTGGAACCAAAGCAACGCATCCGAAGTAATTGATTTGGAAAGAAGTCATATTAATTGTAGCGAATGCGGTAAAAATATTCTACTTGACGAAAATAGAGGTTCATTAGTTTGTCAAGAATGTGGTTTAGTACACTCAGAAAAGCATATAGATCAGGGCCCTGAATGGCGTGCTTTTGATGCAGATCAAAAAAAGAAAAGAACAAGGACAGGAGCTCCAATGACTTATATGATCCACGACAAAGGATTAAGCACGTGCATTGATTGGAAGAATAAAGATATCTTTGGTAAAGAAATCTCTGCTAAGATTAGAGGTCAAATATATCGCTTGAGAAAATGGCAAAGTAGGATTAGAGTATCAGATGCAACTGAAAGAAACTTGACTTTTGCCTTAAGTGAATTAGATCGCATGGCTTCAAACCTTGATCTTCAGAAAAATCTTCGAGAATGTTCTGCAAAAATTTATAGAGACGCTGTTGGAGCTCATCTTATTCGAGGAAGAAGCATTGAAGGCGTAGCCGCCGCAAGTCTATATGCCGCTTGTAGAAGGTATAAAGTACCGCGTACATTAAATGAGATAGCAGAAGTTGCTCGTGTTGATAAAAAAGAAATAGGACGTTCCTTTAGATTTATTTCAAGAGAATTAGATCTAAATTTAAACCCAACTAAAGCGTTAGATTTTCTTACTCGGTTTATATCTGAATTAGAACTCTCTACAGAATGCCAAAATACGGCAAAGAAAATTATTAAAATAGCTGAATTAAGGGGGCTAACCTCTGGTCGTGGACCAACGGGACTATGCGCCGCAGCAATTTATACAGCATCAATTCTTACTAAAGAACGAAGAACTCAAAGAAAAATAGCCAAAGTCAGTCAAGTCACAGAGGTGACCGTTCGGAACCGCTTCTCCGAACTTATATTAAATATAGATCTTGGAATTAGTATAAAGAAAAAATAATTTTTCATTTTGTACAAACTCTCTTTTTTGTAATACCTTCATAATATACTGATTTAAGACATTTTTTTTCCAATTTTATTCTATCGATTATATGATTTTGATAGGTCAGGTATAATGAAACAGGAGAATACTAGATTAATAAATCAAGTTGAAGTAAATTATTTCTTGCATAGGATTAAGAAAAATTTCCCCAATTTTGTAGCCGGTGTAATAACCGATAATAATGGATTCGCAATAGGCTCGGATATTTCAAAAAGACTTTGGATTCACGAGAATAAACTAGCTTTATGGGCAATCTCTAAAAATAGGGAGAATAAGGATATCTTAAATGAACCAAATCTTGTGCAATTAAAGTTTGATATAGATAAAGGAAAGAAGTTTAAACTATTTATTTTGTTAGAAAAATCGAAAAATAATAAAAACAGAGTAAAACCCTTAAAATCTTTGATTAGGTCGCAAGAGTTATTTTAATCCGTTGCGCAACATAAAACTATTTAGAGTGAATTAAATTTTTATAGATAGAATCTTATTTTTTTACTATATAATTAATAAAGAATGATTAGAGTTTACTTTAAATAAATTCTTTAGTATAATAAAACACATTGGATAATATTTATATTGCTTAAAAAATGAAAGGTAGAACCAATTGAGTTATTCTAAGGACGAACGCACTTTAAAAAAAATTTTGAACGAGATTATTAATAGTACGCCAGGGTTAAAATACGCTATAATCATAGACGATACTGGAATAACTATTGTTAATGAGTCTAAATTCATTCTAAAGTCTTCCAAAGATGACATCTCCGTCGAAAAAATTGGAGCAATTGGAGGCGCAGTGTTCACCGCTGGCGAAGAACAAGGGTACATCCTCGGTTATGGAAACATTCACCTACAAATCACTGAGTATATTAAAGGGATGATTTTTTCGATAAAAGCGGGTAAAGGAGTGTTATGCGTTGCTTCAGATAAAAATATTCAAATAGGGCTTGTAAGAGCGATAATGAACAAGTATTCGCCAAAGATTGCAGTAATTTTGAACCGATACCTTCAAGCAGAGGATGGAGAAATCAATAAAGAGTTGAAAGAACTCTTTAATTCGGACACGATTAGCCTTTTGTGATGAATATTCTTTTCTCTTTTTGAAGTAAGAATATATTGCTTTTAAAATCAGCATATATTGTTGCCTAGTAACACTAACACTTTTTATCATTTAATGGTTATTCCATAAAATCAAATAAGTTCTCTCGTGCTAGGCGGTAATTTCTATGCCTTTTTGGGGCATAATCATATCTGCACGCTGGGTGCTGACTCGAATCTCATCGCATGGTATTACCTTAGCTTGATTAAGAGCCCATTTTTGATGCAGTAAATTGTTGATTAATAAACTCAGGATGTTTGCATAAGTTTGCACACGTAATCACGGGTTATCATACGTGACCTCGAATATGCGAATGTTCCATCATCATTTTTCCCATGTAATAATATAAAAGCCGAGTTAAAAAATTTATTCTATTTAAGTGGGAAATTTAATTTACTTTTTGTTAAGAAGATTTAAAATATCTTCGTAAGATCCTAAGAGCTTTTTAATTTTGGGGCTGTTTAATCCTTCTTCTATGTTACCTTCGAAAACTGCCTCTCCATCGTTTAATACAAGCACTCTATCCGCCCAATGTTCTATAAAAAAAAGATTATGAGTAGTGAACAAAATACTCATCTTTTCTTCTTTTCTAAGGGTTTCTAATATTTTTAGATGGTTATAAATCGATCTAAAATCGAGATTTGCGAATGGCTCGTCTAAAATTAACAATTTAGGCTTCATAACCAGTAATCCTGCCAAAGCAGCTCGCTTTTTTTGACCCCAAGATAAATCATACGGAGAAAATTTTCTATATTCTGTTAAGTTAACTGCTTCGAGCGCCCATTTAACTCTCTTTTTCACTTCTTCTTCTTCAAGGCCAAGATTTCTCGCTCCAAAACCTACATCTTCTTCAATTGTTGGCGCAAATAATTGGTCGTCAGGGTTTTGAAATAAAAAACCAATTCTTTGTCTAAGCTTCCACAATTGATTTTTATCTCTGGTTAAAATTTCGTTAAATATTTTAATGGTTCCAGATTTAGGTTTTAGCAAGCCAACCAACAATCTTAGCAACGTAGTTTTACCAGACCCATTGTTCCCTGTTAAAGCATAGATTGAATTTTCTTCTATGGTCAACGATAAATCTTTTACGGAAAAATTTGAATTATACTCAAAGTTCACATTTTTAACTTCTACGAGAGGAATAATTTGAAAACCTCCATATATATTTGTTCTAAATTAATAAAATAGATGAAATAAATTACGATGCTTAAAAATATAACCACGATTGATATATCTACAAACTTTATTTTTTTTGAAGCAAAAGTGATTTTACCAGAAAAACCCCTCATTTTTAAACTCTCGTACAATCTTTCGCTTCTCTCCATGTTGTTTACTACATTCTTTCCCATTATAAATCCATGTGTCTTAAGCCTACGCCAATACGATGTGATGTTTTTCCCCCTTAAATCTTGTGCTTCCAATATCTTTCTATTTGATTTTGCGAGAATTGGTATGTAATGAAGCATAATAACAATGCTTCCAATAAAAAATGAGGGAATTGCTCTGAGTTTAGTTAAAGCTTCAATAAATTCTGAATAGGTTAAAGACATGAAGAATGTTAGAAATACAAACATAGACCCAATAATTCGAAAAAATAAAGTTGTAGCAAAAATTAAACCTTCTTTATAAATATTAAGCGAGATTCCAATATTTAATTGATAAATTACGGTGTTTCCAACGTATAAAGGTACAAAAATCGTAATAAGTAGGATAAAAGGAAGTAACGCTTTAAGTTTTGAAAGAATCTTTGCTAGATGTAAGCGAAACACTAAATTAAAAATTAAAACGACCAATATTATTGTAACGACTAAATAAACATCGTTTATAATTAGGAAAGGGAGGACAAAAATGAACGGGAGGATAAAACGAATTAGGGGATGAATCTTATTCAAAAAGTTTTTCTCATCTTCGTGTTTAAAAGGCAATTCTATGTCCAATTTTTTTAATCTCCCTTAATCTATACTATTTAGCGCAATTCGTAGCATTATTCTTTATATATTAATCTCTGAAAGCTACATTTTGCGGTTTCATACTATTTTATAAATTTATCATATCGTTTATAAATAATACTAAATTATGATAAAATATTATTCATAACAAAAAAATTAATCGATAATAAAATATAGGTAAATAAAAAATGCATATACCAGATGGATTATTAGATCCAATCACAACTATAGTGCTCTGGATTGTTACAATTGCTATTATGATTCTAGGATATTTTAGAATGGGCAAAATGTTTGAAAAAGAAGATTCTGAAAAGATGATTCCCTATATTGGAGTATTAGCAGCAGTTATTTTTGCGTTTCAATTTGTTAACTATCCAGTTCCAGGAGGAACCTCCGGTCATTTGGTTGGAGGGACTTTAGTAGCTATTATACTTGGTCCTTGGGCGTCCGTTATAGTTATGTTTTTAATTTTAGTTATTCAAAGCCTTTTTGGGGACGGGGGGATTACCGCGTTGGGACCAAATGCCTTTAATATGGGGATAATTGGTGGTATTGTAGGATTTTATATAGTGGTGTTGCTTGTACGGCTTTTTAATAAAACATCGCTTAAAAAAGAATTAAAAGTGACAATCGCAACTGCTATTGGATCTTACATCGCAATTGTCTTGGCTTCTTTCATTTGTGGCATCGAGATTGGTATTGGTGGCGCGATTCCAATGGAAATTGCCATTCCTGCTATGGTTTTCTGGCATCTTATAATAGGTATTGGGGAAGCAATAATTTCTGCTTTAATTGTTTCTTATATCTATAAAACAAAACCAGATTTTATTTTAACTGAATCAATTTTGGGGGTAAAATAAAGGATGGTTGAAATTAGTAGATATAAATGGCCTTTAATCACGGTAATCGTCGTAGTTGCGGCACTAATGTTTGTGATAGCAGTAGGATTTACAATTGGATTTCTTTCAGAAAACCCAGATGGTTTAGAAAGAGTTTTAATCGACATTAATGGCGAAGAGTGGCTCGAGAATTTGATTTCTCCTTGGACTCCTATCCTAAGTTGGGTTACTAACGATTATGTTGCAGGGATTATTGGTGTCGTTCTTTCTATAGCTATCATGACTGGTGTTTTTTACTTAATAACATATTTGAAGAAAAGAGACACGAAGTAATAGAAATTTTTAATAAAAAAAAGAGGAAAGGAAAACATTTTCCCTTTTGATTTGATGTAAATTTTTTTTTCTTTTAACTTTTATTTAATTCTTTTTTTCCACTTCCATGCAGTAATAATAGCTCCTTGTTGACATGTTTGCACGCAGTTTCCACATAAGATGCACTCTGTATTATTCACTGAATCCTTCTGTACCATTTTTGTAACTTTAAGACTCATGGGGCATGATTTTTCGCACAAGTGACATTCAATACATTTCTCAGAATCTGCTTCGAGATGATACGATGGCCATTTGAAATAGTTTTTTATCTTTGTTCCAATTATCATAAAAGGAGCCATCCAACAAATATAATGACACCCCGCTCTTTTTCCAGAGATGAATGTTATAACAAGAAATAGAAAAACAACAATAAGATAAATAATGTATGCTTCAGGGCGATCAACAGAAATTCCAGAATCTGTGAGATGAAAAAAATTAATGGAAGTATACCCACCCGCGATGATCGAAAAAATTGCAATCATTCCTAACCAAGGCACCCATATTGCGTATTTTATTAAATTTCTCTTCCCACCTTTAGTTTTTTTATCTTGTACCATCCCCCCAAATTCCATTAATCCACCTGCGGGGCATAAATAAGCGCAGAAAGATCTCCCAAAAACAAGTGATGTAACGAACAGAAGAATGAAAACGATAAAACTGCCATTTATTATACCTTGCATTGCTCCGTCTATAATAACATATGGAGAAAAATAGTTTAGTGTTATTGGAAATAATAACAGAGATGTAAAAAGCAAACCTTTTCTTAATTTTTGATTTGGCATATTTTTCACTTTTTA
>JAUWZT010000059.1 GCA_030615145.1 Promethearchaeota archaeon
TTCCAATTATAACAAAAGGCATTTGGATTAACAGAACGAAAATTAAGCTAAGAATTGAAATTGAGTATTTTTTATGAAATGTAATCAAATCTTTCAAAAATTTTTTATTCTCTTTGATTGAATCATTGATTTTTCTACGGATAGTTTTGGTAGATAATAGTGTGGCGAAATAAAAGATAATATTTGTAATTAACGCGAACAACCATGAAAGTTTTGTATAAAATGTGTAAGAGAGAAATAAAATATGAATAATAAAATTTAAGATTACGATAATGTTGTAAAACTGTTTGGATGCTAAAGAAAAGTTAATTGAGTGCTTGAATTCGCCTATAGAGGCGTTAAAGAAGTCTATAGGTTTGAAATAGTAATAATAAAAAACTATTAAATAGAGTACGCAAAAAGAAATTAAAGGTAGTAATTCAAAAGAGTAATCTGGAGGAGAAATAAACACGAAAATAGGGGTTACAATTAAGGAAAAGATAGTTATTAAGAATAAAATATGAATCCTTGAGGTAGGATTATTTGTTTGATTAAGGAATACGGGATCATTTCTATATTTATCATACAATTTATAAAAAAATAGTAATGAAAAAATAAATGTGAGAACAGAAAAACCCATTGAGATATAAATATCTTTACTAATAAAAGAGAAGATAAAATAACTTAATGCCGTAATACCTGAAGGTACAATTAATAAATACCAAAAAAACCACCACACTTTCCAAAGAATGTTTGTAGCTTTTTCGTATTTAATTTCAGATTTTTTTACAACATTAGAATCCATGAGCTAACATAAGGTGATACTCATAAAAAAATGTATTGATATAATTTACCGGTAAATTCTGCATTTTACTCGTAAAACTCTAAGAATTTGTGTATATTTTGTTTAATAGACTGTATCAATTCCTTGATTATCTAAAATAGTCATAGTAATTACTGTTAGATTTTATTTCGGTAAAAATTTTTTCCGCAATTTCATAACTTCCCACATTTGGATCTACAGCTAAGCTGGTTATTGCTATATCTTTTGACTTCTTTAAAATGGCTTCAACGCATAAATCTTGAATAGTTGCTTCAATTCTAAGTATTGCAGCAATACTTTTTGGCAACATCCCCCATTTGACGCCATGTACGCCACTTTTATCCACCGTGACTGGACATTCGACAACGAGGTCTTGAGGTAAATTTTCAATGATCCCGTCATTTGGAATGTTTACAGCGCTCTCATAAGAATTTTCATCGGTAACTATTGCTTCAATAATAGAGATTGCTCTTTCTCCAGAAAATCCCTTAGAGAGCATTCCTTTCTTAAAATACCTCCCTTCTTTAAGGCGTTTGTAGTGTCTAAGAACGTATTTATAAATCCATTTACCTTCTTTATCAGTTTTATCAATCCAATCGATCATATCTTGAGTTTCAGTGAACTCTTCTCCGAATTGTAAATATTCACCGAGATGATTATCACCCACATAGGGAAAATAGCCAAATCTTTTATAAACCTCAAAAGTTAAGGTAGAAAATTCAAACCTTTCTTCGTGTTGTTTAAAGTACTCCCTTGCCTTACTATTAAATTCCGGCATTAAATCTTTACCGCTAGCTAATTCCTCGAGCCCCATTAAAAACCCAAAATGATTTAATCCATACGGCTTTAACTTTAAATTATCCAATTTCTTTTTCATCATTCTAGGTAGGTAATAATTAAGAAATCCGATTTGATGGCAAAGTCCTACAAATTTAAGATTTGGAACCGTTCTTTTGATTGCTAAGCATACTCTAGCCATGGGATTTGAAAAGTTAATGAAAAACGCATCGGGACATATTTCCTCAACGGCTTTCACAATTTCTACTATTGGAGGAATAATCCTAAAAGCATGCATAGTTCCTCCAGGGCCACCACATTCTCCTAATATCTGAGTAGATCCATACTTTCTAGGAATTTCGTAATCTTCTCTCCACAATTTAAAACGATCTCCAACTTCGATAGCACTGATAACGAAATCTGCTCCTTTCAAAGCTTTTTTGCGGTTTGTGGTGTGTTCAACATTGAATTTATCATTATGGATCTTATTTTCAGCTTCAATTAGCTCAAAAATGATTTCTAAGTGTTCCTTATTGATATCGTGTAAGACAACGGTTGATCCGCTTAGAACATCGCTTTGATAAAGATCTAAGAAAGTAGAAGGCCCAAATGAAGTACTACCCGCGCCCACTAGTACAATTTTTTTATCCATCAATCTCAATTTATAATAAAAATTAAGAATATCCATTTTATTCTTATAAATTAATTTATGGTTCAATAGATTTAAAGAATTATGAATTCTTGCTCTTGACAAAAATGACAAAGCAAAACTTTAATATCTAATCAGATGGGAAAAAAAACCCACAATATTTATTAGTGTACACTCGTTTTAATCTTATAATAATGAATTTTTCACGACATAATACTAGTACATGGGCTGGCTGCAAGAGAGCCATTATTCCTACTGTTACAGTATTATGAAGAGAATAAACCCTTTTTCTTACTCTTTTTCTTTTTAATTGTTTGGATTTATTCTCTTAGTGTAATACTTTCTCAATTTTTTAGAAAAAGGTGGAATGGGGGTTTAATTTTCTGCGTAAAAATTTAAATTATAAAAAGGAGGTGAAAAAAAGAAATGGCCGGAAAAATAGAACCTGATATGATATTAGAGTATTATAAAGATTGGAATTCTGATGATGCCCCCCTCATGATGATGATTGATATCTCAGATGCCGATCCTGGTATAATTGAAAGTGAAGATCAGAAAAGAATGGCTTATCTGAGAAAAAAATATCAAAATTTATCTAAATAACTTTTAATTCTTTTTTAATTAATTATTTTTTCTATTCTTTCTAAAGCTTCATTTATTTTATTGATTGGTTGAGTTAATGCAAATCTTACAAAACCTTCTCCAAACTTACCAAATCCTGCTCCAGGAGTGAGAACTACTCCAACATTTATCAATTTTTTTACGAAATCCATACTATTAGTTTCTCCTTCAGGTATATGAGACCATACATAAAAAGTTGCTTTTGGTTTTTCAGTTTTCCATCCTATTTCATTGAGACCCTTTATTAACGCATCTCGCCTTTTTTCATATGTTTCTATAATTTCTTTTACAATTTTTGGCTTTTTTTCAGATGTGTATTCGCTCAAACCTTTAATAACAGCTTTTTGAATAAACCTGGGACTTCCAGAATCAATATGAGATTTTACTTTTCTAATTCCCTTAATTATATCTTCATGTCCAACTGCCCAACCACACCTAAATCCCGTCATACAAAACATTTTTGACGCACTATTAAGTTCTATGTGATTTTGGTCTATTTGTAAGAGAGAGGGGGCAATATAATCGTCAAAAGTGAACTCAGAATAAGGATTGTCATAAACAATAATAAAATTATAATCTTCAGCGTAATTCACTGCTTCTTTTAAAAACGCTTTAGGTGCAGTTGCTCCAGTTGGATTGTTGGGGTAATTCAAATACATCAATTTAGCTTTTTTAAGAATACTAGTATCAATGGTTTCAAATTCCGGTAGAAAGTTATTTTCTTCTAATAACGGTACTAGATATGGTTCTCCACCACATAATTTTGTAGCACCGTTTTCATAAACAGGATATCCTGGGTTAGGACATAACACAATATCTCCTGGGTTAATAAAAGCTCTTGCTATATTGGCTATACCTTCTTTTCCCCCAATTAAGTTACTTACCTCTTTATCTGCATCAAATTCTACGTTGAATCTTACTTTGTACCATCTCTGAACTGCCTCTCTAAAATCTTGTTCACCCATACTAGTTGGATAATTTTGATTTTCTGGATATCGTACTTGTTTAATCATTTCATTAAGAATTAAATCTGGAGTCGTTAAATCTGGATCTCCGATGCCTAATGATATTAAGTCAACTCCTTGCCTTTTTTTTTCATTTTTCAATTGTTCAATTTCAACGAAAATATACGGCGGTAATCTGTTAATTCTATTAGCGTATTTTATATTAATTTTAAACACCCCTTAAATTTCGGAAAATAAAAAATTGTATTAATTCATTTAAAAACAGTTAAAAATCTTATGAATTCTAAATATTAGTTTTTTCTATTTTTAAACTTTAATCTAAATTATTCTTTGTGTGCCTTTAATGGATATAGTAATATCATTTGTTTCTTAGTTTTCGACTTCTGAAATAATGTTATTTATATTGTATAACCCAATATTTAAAATGAATATTTTTCATAAATAAATATATCAATTGCGAATAATTATTAAAAATTTTAATAATAATAGTGTTGTGTAGAAATGGGTCGTCGTACAAGGATGAGACATGTAAAAAGTCCGCCAATTAATTTTTACTTTCAATCTGAGAGAATAGACCCATTATTAGTGGATTTTGTTGGTTTAACGGTCGCAGAATTCGAAGCAATGCGATTGAAGCATTATATTTCCTTGAATCAAAAGGAATCTGCAGAAAAAATGGGTGTATCTCAACCAACTTTTTCTAGGATTTTGGACAAAGCTCATCAAAAAATCACTCAAGCTCTTATTGAAGGAAAAGATATACGCGTTCATGGGGGGAATATTAATTTTAAACAGGGTTTTAAGGGCTATGGGTGCCTAAATTGTAATGAAGAGTGGGAAGATGAACTAGCCTCGCAAGAACGCAAGACTTATTGTCCAAAATGCGAATCTGAAAAGATTTATTATTTAGTAAGAGAACCGCTTTAATAATTGCTAATATCGCTAGTTTAAAAAATAATCTTTTTATAACATAACATAGAATTTTAATTAAATTAAGCATTTTACAATCTGTTTAATTAGTATTAGGTATTACTAAGGGGATTATATAAAATGGTTAAAGATAGTAAAAAAATTTGGTATAAAGCAGCACGAACGATTGTTAAAGCTGGACAACTTCCTATAGTTGTTAATGATACCCTTCTTGAATTGCTACAACTAATAATGACTGAAGAACAAGCAGATTTCATTGCAATCTTTAAAAAACCTTCTCTAAGTATAAATCAGATAAGAGAAAAAACAAGTTTAAATAACGAGGATCTAAACCAGACTTTAAACGAATTAATGGATAACGGAGTCGTAGTAGGCGTTCCAAGCAGGAGAACGGGAATAATGGTATATAGGCTGCTGGGTCCCTTTCCTGGTCTATTTGAAATGCAATTTACGAGAGGCGAAACAGGAGAAAAACAAAAAAAACTGGCGCACCTTTTTAACAAAATGTTTGAGAAAATGAGTGAAGGAACTCAAAGAAACTACGATCACATTATCGCTCAGTATAAAAATTTTCCACCTATTACAAGAGTTGTACCCGTTGAGGAAGAAATTGAGGATGTTCCAGTTGATAAAATACTACCGTATGAAGAAGCTTCAAAAATAGTAAATAAATACGACCATATTGCTCTCGTTCATTGCTATTGTCGACATGAGAAAGATCTATTAGAAGACTCTTGTAAAGTTACAAACGAAAGATTGAACTGCTTATTGTTAGGAAAAAGCGCACAATTTGCGATAGAACATAACTTTGGAAACCAAATTTCAAAGGAAGAAGCAATAAAAATAATTAATAAGGCATCAGACGAAGGACTTGTCCATAAAGCGTTCCATACTCACCTAAAACCAGAATTAGACGAAGAAGCTATTTGTAATTGTTGTAAATGTTGTTGTGGTATATTCTCTTTATTTTGGAACGGCGTTATGCCATACCATTGCTATACTAGTTACTTAACAAAAGTGATTGATGACATATGCATAGGTTGTGGAACATGTGTAGAGAAATGTCCAATGGAGGCAATTGAATTGGAAGATGCTATTGCTGTTGTTAACGAAAGTAGATGTATAGGGTGTGGTGTATGTGTTCATCATTGCCCTGAAGATGCAATGGAATTAGAAAGAACTGGAAATAGAGAAGTTTTTGTTCCGCCTCCAAGGATAAAAACAACTTAAAATAAGGGATATTAGATGACTAATAAATTATGGCATCAACTTGCGAGAAATATTTTAAAGGCAGGAGGTCCTCCTATACCCATTAATGACACTCTTATTGATTTGTTAAAGACTTTGATAAACGAAGAGCAATTAAAATTTCTTTTAAAGTTTCGAAAATCTCTAAATCGGGACCAAATTAAATCTAAATTTGATTTAGATGAAACATCATTAAACAAAATGCTAAATGAGTTAATGTACATCGGAATGATAACGGCTATACCAAGTAGGACTACTGGTGTGATGGTTTATCGTTTAGTAGCTTTTCTACCGGGATTATTGGAATTTACTCTCATGCGAGGTGAAACGGGAGCAAAACAAAAGAAACTGGCGAAACTATGGGAACAATTGTTTAAAGATGAAGCAGAAATAACTCGAAAAAACTATGATATTGTAATGAACGCGTTTAAAAACGCGCCTCCTATCGATAGGGTGATCCCTATTGAACAACAAATAGAACCACACGAAGAATTAACATTACCTGAAGAAGAAGTAAGAAAAATCATAGAAAAATACGATATTATTGGCGTTTCACATTGCTATTGCAGGCACTTTAAAGATTTACTAGAAGATCCTTGTAAAATTAAAGCACCACGTCAGAACTGTTTAAGTTTTGGCAGGACTGCTAAATTTGCAATAGATCAAAGTTTTGCTAAGAAAATCTCTAAGGAAGAGGCTTTAAAAATATTAAAGGAAGCAGAAGATTTAGGATTAATTCATAAAACTTTTCATGTAAAAGGAGATCCATTTATGGAAGAGCTCGCAATTTGCAACTGTTGCCGTTGTTGCTGCCAGAACCTTCAAGCATTTTATAATGGCGCTTCTCCCACTCATACTTATACTTCTTATATCGCTTATGTTAGTGAAGTCGATTGCGTTGGATGCGGTACGTGTTTAGAATTATGTCCAATGGATGCAATTGATTTAGAAGAAGCTAATGCTATTGTTAACGAAGAAAGGTGCATTGGCTGTGGAGTGTGCGCTAATAATTGTCCCGAAGATGCTATAGAACTGCGACGGACAGGACTTAGGAAAGTGTTTATTCCTGCTCCTAAAGTTTCAACTTCTTAATACTTTTTCTTTACAATTAAAAATTACAGAAAAATTGATGGAAATCATAAATAATTAGCAAAAAAATCAACCACATTAAGCAATCTGTTTGTTTTAAGTTCCATTGCTAACCTCACGCATTCTACACTAGCTAATGGAGTTTTATCCGATTCTCTAAAAATCTCGTGTTGAAATGTAATAGACGATGTTCCTATTTTTTTTATCTGAGTTTCGATTATAACATAATCGCCAAACTTAGCTGAACCTTGGTAGGTTATCTCCACTTTTTTAACACCAAATACAGTCCCTTCATGGACAGTATCCTCTATCCTTTTTGGAGATAAAAGGCTATTCATAAAACTAACAAATCCATCGTCAAAATAAACCATATAATTTTTAAAATGAACAATTCCCATCGCATCTGTATCGTTAAACCGTACTTTTACACGGGTGTTATCCTTAACTTTAAGAAGCTTTTCAATTAAATTATCTTTCAATTTTAACACATAATCTATTCATTAGTTTTTATAAAGCGTTTTGATATTGCCAATTGTATAAATCTTTTCTTTTTTAAATACATTTCAAGTATCTCTCTTAACCATTCTGGTCTATAGATTTCATTTTTGCAGTTCATAAAATCGGTGTACCCTGTTCCCCGTTGTAAATAATCAGATGTAGCAACTTTATACCATTTAAGAGGTTCTAATGGTTCACCCTCAACCTCAACAGATTTTATTTTACTCAGTGGTTTCCTATCTGGATTGTAAATTACTCTAACATTATTAGAAATCTGAATATTTCCAAGAATATTCCCTCTGAAACCACCTCCTGCACCATTACTTAATTGAAATTCTTTTAGTAATGATTTTTCCAAAGTTAATAAAATATCATTTCCCTTAATTTCTATTAGAGTTGGGTTTAATGGTGAAGGGCAAATTTCATGCAGAATTAATTTAGTAATATTTTTATTTTCAATACCATGGTTTAATACGCCACTATTTATTATGCCAATATCAGCTTTTAAAAAATTTTTTAAACAATCGGCTAAAAGATTTCCAAGTTCACTTTCCTCTGTAAATGAATGGGATAACCTTCTTTTAGTTTTAAATAGGTATTGCGACATATCTTTATGAGCAATTTTAGAACTCTCTAATAAAATTTCATTTATTTTTGAATGTTCTTGATAGTTTCTAACTAAAATCAGTTTATTGTTGAAATTTTTAATTACTTTTTCTTCTAAATTATATTCTATAACTAGTTCTCCTAAATATTCGCCATATTGACCTGCCTGACAAATTATAGTATCATTTTCTAAAATACAGTCATCAAGTACCGTATGAGAATGACCACCAATTATAATATCAATATTTGGTATAGCATTAGCTAGTATTTTATCTTGGTTTATCCCTAAATGAGATATGATAATTAACATATCATATTTACTTTTTTCAATATTAGAAAGCACACGTTTTAATTCTTCAATTGGATCTCTTATATAGATATTATATAGATTATAAAATTCATTGTATGCGGAAGTTACTCCAATTACTAAAGTTCTTAATTTTCCAACCTCAAAAATAACATAATCTTTTAAAATCTTGAATTTCTCTCCTTTTAAATCATACATATTACAAGTAATAATAGGAAAATTGGAAGTTTTAACCATATTTTCTAAAGTTTCTTTCCCAGAAAAACCCTCTGTATTGCCAACAACTCTTGCATTAAAACCTTCTTCGTTTAATAAATCAGAACCGATTTTTCCATTAGTACCTATCGCTTCAATTCGCCAAGGATCATAATAATCACCCGCATCAAATATTAATGTATTTTCCTCTCTCAAATCTTCTATAGCAGATGCTATTTTAGCAAATTCCTCAAATCTACTATGAAGATCATTAATATATAATATCTTAAGCTTCAAATTGGTTCATAAACCGAGTTTTTAATTATGAGCTTGAATAATTGTTTAGATCGAACATCATCAATAATATAAAAAATTATATGATTTATCTTATTCATCAACCTCATAAAATAAAACTATAGAATAAAATTAAGTTTTATTAATAACCCTTTAAATTGATTAATAGGATTTAGTTTAGAGTAATTAATAACAAAAATAATCAAAAGTTAATAAGCCCCCAGTGGGACTTGAACCCACGACCTGCTGATGTCTTGAAACTTGAATAAGTTATACAAGTCAGCTGCTCTACCGCTAAGCCATGAGGGCCTATTAATTTTAATTTGTTTATTGGTTGATATATATTAAAAACGAATTAATTATTAATTTTATGATTGTGAGAAATCTAATATAAGAACGGAGTTATAAACACTAAAATTTGAAATAAATATAACTAAAAATATTTCTTAATTTTTATTATCCTTAAATTTATCTAGGAAAGAAATCATTCAATTACTATGGAAAAATGCGATTTTTGCGGTACACCAACTTCCTTTAAATTTGGGGGAGAAGGACAATATAATGGAAAATTTATTTACCACAAATGCCAATCAGAAAATTCTTACACTAATTTAAACACCGGCTGTGCTGCTGATAACGATTGTTCAATTAAAATAAAAAAAAATAATGCAACATACTAGTTCATGTTTTAGTTATTAAAATTTTATCATTTCAAATGATTCTATTAAAGTTTTTTATAAATCAATAGTAATTTTGCAGTTTTAACAGTTGAAAATGGCAATACAAATAGTTAAATGTAAACTTTACTTTTTCATTAATTAGATTATTAAGCTTCTATATTATTGAAAAGGAGTTGTATTTTAGTTTGTTTACTAAAGAGGATGTAGAGATTTTAGCCTACCAACGGTATAAAACGGGAGAAGATTACGACAAGTCCGTTTGGTTCCTAGCAGAAATATGCGTAAAGATTAATAAAAATGTGAAGAATGGGTACGATATAAAACCACTTGAAACAGATAATTTGGTGTTATTGATAAATGAAAATGTTAATGGGGAACTACTCACACCCACTAAAGATGAAACTAAAGAATTAGCTGAATTTATTTACAACGCGCATCCTGAAAAGAGCAAACTTCATTTCTTTATTGCTGAAAAGCAATTACTACTTTCTGAAATTTCAAAGATTATTAAAGAAAATAGAAAAAACCATTAACCCAAGCAATATAGAAAGGTTTGCTTACTGTGTTGCTGCAGTAATGGTACAATTATTTACTTTTATAGTTGGTGAGAATGTTGGGGTTTCAACTTCCCACCAATATATTTGTTGAACATCCTTACCTATTGCGGAGATATTTGAACAAATTCTCAGGAGATTATCAGATAAACGAAGTTTTCTTACTGGTTTTTTAATTTCACCGTTCTCAATAAGAAACATGCCATCTCGAGGTATAGTTGAAAATAAACCATCCATCATATTTGTGAAACGAGTATACCAATTAGAAGTTAAATAGATCGTAGGTTTTTTACATTCGGCAATAATCTCTTCTAAAGTATAATTTCCTCCGCTGATAACTATATTGGAGGGGCCAGGTGCTAGGAATTTAGAACCAATCCCGAAATCGAAAAATATTGAATTACCCGTATTTTCTACTTGTTCCATCTTACTTGTTGATGTATTATGAAGTAATCCTTTAAGAATTCCATTTGTAAAAATTGAAGTTTTGCCCGTAGGAGTGCCCTCTACATCAAAAGGACGGCTTCCCAATCCATTATCAAGTAGAGCATTATCTACTACTGTAAAATCTTCAGACGCAATTTGCTTTCCAATATGTTTGTTTTTAAGAGGGCTCATACCAATCATTATTTTAAGGGGATTTATACCATCAAAAACTTGACCTAAAACATTAGCAGCAACTGTAGGGCTCATTATGACATCGTATTTTCCTGGGTGACCTTGCGTACCTCCTACTGCCATTTTAGCGATTTCACCAGCTTTAACGCCAGCTTGAATAAATTTTTTTTCAACTCCTGAAAGATTTCTACTACAAACAATTCCTTGTCCACTGCTTTCGGCATCAACAAAGGATCGGATTGTAAATCGGTAGTATGAGCCATCGTAAGAGCCTTCATTTCCATAATTAGTCATTAATTCTGTTTTAGAGTACCCAAAGTAAAGTACTCCTGCAACTTTTTTACCCCCACTTTCCAATGATGTTTGTATCGCTGCGTTGACAAGTTCTGGGGCTTTTTCTGAAAAGCTCATTATTTTTGGGTCGAAGATTTGATCTAACTTTTTATATGTATGTAAGTTACTTTCCATCCCATTGTAAAGAAAACTTTCTGGCAGCTTCAAAAGAAATTTAGATGCTTTTATAATAGTATTTCTGATTTTCGTTGGATTTGGAGCTTCTATATCGATTTGAGTTGTTCTTTTTCCTTTAGCAAGAAAAAGTTCTAAAATATCATTACTCCATATCTTAGAATTATCTATCAAAGAATTTGAAAACCTTATTTGATATGTTTTTCCCTTGATTCTTTGAGCAATAATTTCGTCGATATTTTCTTTTTGGGCAATTTCAATGGCGACTTTAAGAAAATCCTCATTTTCACTCATTTATTTTTACCTCCTAAGTTTATGTTTCTCAATCGGACATGTGGTCCTCCCAACCACACAGGGACTCCTTGCATCGGTTCACCCTTTCCACAATGTCCATGGGGCGAATTGAATTCTTTAGAAACAGCATCAACATTACCTAGAATACCAAATGTAGTTAATTCAAGAATGGGTCGACGAATCATCGTATCAGTTATTTCCCCGTTTTCAATTAAATATACTTCAAGACCAACATATTTACTTTGAAAACGGCGGTCATCGATGTTCCATTCAGTAAAACTTTTCATGTAAATTCCTGTTTTAATATCTTCAAATAATTCTTCAAATGTAAAATCTCCTGGAGCAAAATATGTATTAGCCATACGAATAATAGGCTCTCTTTTATAACTAATTGACCGTGCTGCAGCATTAGATTTTGTGTTATATCTACTAGCATATTCACGGTTTAGAAGTAATTCATTCAACATCCCCTTTTTTATTAGATAACGCGGACGGGCTTTCACACACTCATCATCGTAAAGATAAAACCCAGAATTACCAGGACGAGTTGGGTCGTCAATTATAGTGACTTCTTCTCTTCCTATTTTAATATCACCGAGATTTCCTTTTTGTATTAGGTCCAAATAAAAAGATTCTCCTGCTTGCGCGCCTTCTCGCCCTAAAATACGATCTGCTTCACTAGGATGACCTACATTTTCATGAGCCATTATTCCAGCAACCTCACCACTAATAACGACATCTACTTCATTTAGATTCGTTTCGATTGCGTTTCGAGCAGCTTTCACTAAACACTTATTATCATCTAAAATTTTTTCAACCACATTGTTTTCTTCAATCCATTCCCATCCGCTAGTCCCCCCTAAGTTAAGCATTCTTTGTTCTCCTCCCGCTTTCCCTTTAGCAGTATTGAAAGAAATTGTAGAGATTATAGAATTTTCAGACTCAACTTTTGAACCTTCACTAGTAACAATATATTTTTCATCGGAATATAGGTCCAATAGAAAAGTCCTAGTAGGTAATTTAAATCGAAATTCTCTATTCAAAATTTTATCTATATCAAACATAAATTTCTGTTTTTCTTCAATTGAAATATCCTCAAACTTTATCTTTACAGGCGTCTTCCATTTTGCTTGAACAACCTTCTCGTCAGAAAATGTTATAGGTGCTTTTCTTTTACTAGCTTTAGCTAATTTTATCGCTTCTTCAATCACATCTTCAATAGTGTTTTTAGTTAAATTTGCTGTAGAACAAAAACCCATTCCTCCATTAGCAAGAACTCGAATTGCAATCCCACTTGAGTAAATAATTCCCCCACTAAGAATAACGCCATTTCTCGTAGCATAACTTTCATCTCTTGAATCTACAACTCTTGCTTCGATATAGGATGCCCCATGGGAAACACCATAATTTACCGCAAAATCAGCTATATCTTTTCCATTCTCCATTATAAGTTTCTCGTTTTCTGCTTTTTTAGTGATATATCATATGATATTTGTTTTAATAATATTAGTTTTTTTAAATTGATTAGATTATACTTAAAAGCTTATTAAATAGATGTAAGGAATTTAATTTTTGCTTTTTTTTAAATATTAAACTCAAAATAAGTGAGATTAAAATCTATATTGTAATATTCATTAGTATTAAATAGAACGTTAATTTGAATTATTCTTTTGGTTGTTAAATTGCCAAGTCCAAGAAAAAAAAAGCCTATTGATGACAAACAAAAATCTCTTTTTTCTTTCGTCGAAGAAGCACAACCTCAAACGAGAAAAATAGAACATGGCATTAAAAAGCAAGATGATTCTAAAGAAAAAGAGGTGATAGAGGTGGAGCAAACTAAAACGGGACCGGAGTCAAAGAAAGCTCCACAAAAACTCTTTTTCAAAACAAAAAGCCATAATTTTGGTTTAAAAGAAGGTAATATTCCCTTACAAAAGGTTCAAAGAGAATCTGTAAGTTCGAAATACCTTAGATATTTAATTGAAAAGGGAGCCATCGTCGAAAATTTAGAAAGAGGTTTACTTTTAGATGTGGATTATGATGGAGGTCAAAATAAAGCTTACTGTAAATTTTACGATTTGGATAACGACGATATCAAGATATGGATAGATACCACCGACCACGAGCCTTATTGCTTAAGCAAAGAACCAATTTCAGTATTAGAAAAATTAACTTACTTAGAAAAAACAGGGAAAACGAATAAACTTGTTGCTTACCAAGGATTTAAAAGGTTCGAAGAAATAAAGCGTTTTGAACTACTTAGCGATAAAGAGATAACTATAACGAAGATATATGGCAAGACGCCTATAGATATAGGAGGTTCTGGAACGAACATCAAAAATATCTTAGGGGAAAACGAAATAAAAGCGTGGGAAGCAGACATAAGATACCATTTAAATTATATTTTTGATAGACAATTAATTCCCGGATTAATTTATCGAATTAATAACGGAAAACTTGAAAAGATTGATTATCAAGAAAGCACAGAAGAAACTAAAAAATTAGCAGGCGAATTAAAAGATATATTTAAAAATGAAGCACCTGAAATGCGAGAATTTTCTGAGAAATTTATAGACATTTTCCTTACGCCAATTCCCGATGTGAAACGATTAGCGCTGGATATTGAAGTTAAAGTGGGAAAAAGAGATTATATGATTCCCGACCCTCGCCTTGCTAAGCGAGAAATAATTAGCATATCATTTGTGGCTTCTGACGGTTTAAAATTGGTATATATATTAGAGCGTGAAGGTTTTAGTTTCAATAAACTCCATGAAAGTTTTCCTAACGATGCTAAATTATTTTTCTTTAAAACCGAAAAGGAGTTGTTGATTGAAAGCTTTAGAATTTTGTGGGATTACCCTGTAGTTATTACTTTCAATGGAGATAATTTTGATTTAAGTTACATGTTTCACAGAGCAGAGAAATTAAAAATTGATAGAGATTTAAATCCAATTCA
>JAUWZT010000174.1 GCA_030615145.1 Promethearchaeota archaeon
ATTAAGAAGCCTGTTTCTAAAAAAGCTCCACCTAAAAAGTCTAAAGTCAAAAGATCTACAGTTAGAAGACCTATTACTAAAGACCCTGTAGTTAAAAAGAAGCCAACTATTAAAAAATTAACACCATTAAATTTGGAAGCTAAAATTTATAAAAAATTGACAGGGAAGAATTCTATATATGGTGGAAGAATAACTAAGGCTTTTGAAAATTGGAAATTAAAAATTAATAAAGAATTTCAACAAAAAGTAGGTGGGAAGCTTTCTTATAAAGGAACTCTTACGAAAAAGTATGAAATGTATTTAAATTCTCTTTAATTAAAATCAATCAATCATCGAGAGTTTCTATTTTATTCATAATTTCGAATTTAGTCACGCTATAATATATCGGTTTACTCAATCTATCAACAGTAGCAACAATCAGGTCTTTACGAGAGCTCATTGCTACGCGAGACATTTTGTCCAATTCTTTCAAATCTATTGGATACCCTTCAAATACGGGGTAAATCAAGAACTTAGCGGAATCCTTTTCGAAGTCAGCCCCTCGCTTATACACTCGAAAGTCAATGCCTTCTCCATATCCCGCTCGAACGATATATCCCCTTTTTCGCAAATCCATATAAATAATATATTTTTGCCACAGACGATCGTCAAACTGGCTGAAGTACTCTAGCAAACCCTCAAAATCGTATAGAGCATTTTTCTTATCATTTTCAAGATACAGTAAAATCCGATTTCTTTCGCATAAGAGTAATACTTCAATAGGCTCTAAGACTAAAATATCTTCAGCGTCAATTTTTTTTACGAGCGTACCAATATAAGAGTTCTTATAAAACTCTTCAATGCACTCCTTGTCTGAAATTATTACTTTGTTGTCTTCAATAATTCCTTCAAATTGGACTTTTTCAACTTTTTCATTAGTTTTTTCGTTCATGTTCTATTATGTCATAGCATTTTATAATTAAAGAATTTAATTCTTTAAACGATTAGAACTCCAAGATTAGGAAAGCAAAAAAAAAAGAATAGGTTCAAATATAAATGAGTTTTATATCAAAGCTTTTTTTTTTTTAATTATTTCGATGATTTAATTAAAAAATCGACTAATTTACCTAATTTTTTAACATTAGTATATATTTTAGGTGAGTTTTCTTCCAAATAGACCTTGAAAACTTCCCAACTTTCAGTTTTATCGGAAGGTGCTTTAGTTAAAAACTTTTTAACTTCAGTAAAATCGCTAGAATATATTAGAGCATTATCCACTCTATTAGCATAATCGCTTAATAGAAATAAGTAATAATCGTTGAGATCCGAAGGATTCATAACATAATCTGGTTTGCTTCCATCTCCAGCTTTTCTGCCCCTTAGCATTCGTGTGTCTACTTGTGTTGGCAAAACCATGTTAAAATTAATATTTTCTTTTTTGTATTCAGCAACTAAAACGCTTTGGATTCCTACAACGGCATATTTAGCAGCTACATAAGCGGTAAATTTAGGCATACCCATTGGATAAGCAGCACTCCCGGTAATTACAAATCTGGCTTTTTCATTTTTATCGTCTTTTTTCAAATATGGATAAGCGGCTTTAAAAGTATGAAATACGCCTAAGACATTTACATTTATTATGTTCGCAAATCTTTCATTATCAAATTCGTGTGTATTACCCATCCGAGAAGCGCCTGCATTGGCGACAACCCCATTTAATAACCCAAGATTATCGTGAAAAAATTTAAACGCATCAGCAACTTCATCGTAATTTGTGATATCAGCAATTTTAACGGCAATATTAACGCTAGACCCCAGAGATTCGATTTCTTGCTTTGTATTATTTATTTCCTCAAGTGTTCTTGCTAATAGTCCAATATTAGCGCCTTCTCTTGCGCAAGCTATAGCTATTGCTTTTCCAATACCTCTTCCCGATCCAGTAACTATTATGTTTTTACCTTTTAATAACATAATAAAAAAATAGTAGAATAAAAAAAAAAATTAACTAAATTTTATTCTTAAATTCAAGTTTTCATCTTTGCCTTTTTATCCATGTGGATTTGTTCTAATTTTTCCCTCATATCTTTAAGTTTTTCACCATGGAGAGGATAGAAATACATAAAAATCAGACTAATTGCAGTGACAATGGCGGGTATAAGCAAAAATAAAATGTCAATACCAATCAATGTGAAAGATGATTGTATATCCGATCCTGAATTATATAGAAATAATTCTAACACTATTGTAGCAAGTATTGGTCCTAAACTATTTGCTGGTTTTGTGAAAAGAGCGTTCATGCCCAAAAACATCCCTTCTCTACGCGTTCCTTGGTTAATCTCATCCTCATCAGCAGATAAGTACATAGTTGGGATCACAAATACGCCATAACCTCCAAAAAAGAATGATATAATTAGCCCAATCATAGCTAACGATGAGTTCTGAACAACAACTAATAGTACAAACGAAATGAGCATGCCTACAACTCTTAGAGCCCCAAATCTCAATATTATTTTGCGCATACCCCATTTTGGCCTTAATTTCATACAAAGAATGTTTGAACTATAACCCACAAGAATAAATATTACGAAATATATAATGGTTGAATTATCTCCAAGTATAAAACTCCAGATAAAAAGATAGCTTATGCCTATAGAACCTACGAATACAACACAAAAGTTAAATCCTACAAAAATTAAGAACGACTTTAACTTAAATGTTTCTTTAATAGACTTCCATAGTGGAAATACCTCATCTTTTTGGTATTCTGGTTTTTCTTCACATAAGTATGCCATCAGCCAAAGAAAAAGTGTAGAAATAATAGCTATTACAATCATTAAGAATTGGAAACTTTGAGATGTAGGTTGCATATCTCCTAATATCAGAAAAAACGGAACTACAAAGATTGCCCCAAAAACTAAAGATAAGAAGTGCCCTTTATTTCTTTCGTCAAGGTCCGTAGTCATTTCAGGTAATAACGCCATCCATACAAGAACAACAAGCGTAAGCATAGTGTCAAACAAACAAATGCTTATGACATAGTGGAAAAATATTATTAATTGATTATCGAAACTCCACGGAAACCAAACCAATAAGAATGTTAGAGCCCATATTGGTGCGCCGTATTTAATATATATAATTCTACGACTACCCCATTTTTTGCGGTTCGTTCGATCAGAAAGCTGTCCAGACAACGGGTCGTTTAAGGCATTAATGGTCATGTAAATTATTTGTCCGAGAATAAATAGACCTGGAAGTAACTGCAAATCGTCGTAAAAAAGTTCTACATATTTTAAACTAAATATATATGCAAGTAAACCCGATGGTATTGCGCCAATTGCATACCCCCATAAATTTCGAGAGCTTATTTTATCTTTTACGCTATTTGACAATAAAGATCTCCTAATTTTTTATTTAATTTTTTTTAAAATGTAGATTAATTTCATCTCAAGAACATATATAGTTTTTTTTTTTTAATTAGAATTCTACTAGAAATGCTAAAATTAATGTTTTATAGCACAATTTATAACTTAATTATGGAAGATTTAGATTTTTACGAGACACTATTGAATAGACTAAATGGCGCTAAAAAAGTAGTTTTCATGGGGATTGGAGAAGAAAAACTAAGAGACGATGGCGTCGGTCCTTATATTATTAGCAAACTTCTATCTTGTTCGGATAAAAGAGTTATATTCATAAACGCTGGAATTGATCCAATGGCAAGAATCGATGATGTAGTAAGTTTTGAACCTTCACATTTGATTCTTTTAGACATTTGCACATTAAACAAACCTCCAGGGACCGTTGCAATATTAGAGCGCGAGAATATTTGCGATTACGTGCCAATTTCTACCCACACTATTCCTGTACATATTGTAATCGATCTAATCGTTGAGAAATTACCTGATTTGAATGTTTTTATGATTGGCTTTGTTCCAAAAAGTTTTGAAGGGTTTACGGAGCTAAAGTTATATAAACAAGACGAATTATCTCTAGACGATCGAAGTAATAATATCGATTTGCCCTTTTTTGAACCTCAGTTAACTAAAACGATTGAAAAAGAAGCGGATAAATTAATAGAAATAATTAAAAAATTGATTAGAGCGTTTTAAAGGCTAAGAGCTTTCGGTAAAATGATCTACTATTATATCGATAGCATTTGAAATTAACTTTTTTTCATTGTCACTTAGATCTTCTTTAAATTTTTCGAGAAACTTTATTACTTTATCTGCTTCTCTTAAATTTCTCAAGTGATCAGAACCTTTCTCATTTAACGAGCCACCCCATGCCATGATTTTCCCTTAAATTTTTCGATATATGATCTATTTGTCAGGATCGGATAACACCTTTCTAAACGGTCGCAAAAATTCTTGCATCATATTTATTTTGTTCCTTAATTTATCAATTTTCATTAATGGAATTAATTTTTCGTTCAATTTCTTTGCGCGCTCGTCATTTTGTGGAAAAGTATCATATACTCCATGCGTTTTGTAATATTCGTGATCGGCTAAAAACACAAACCGGTTCCTTCCATAAACATCGTCTCTAAACATTTTCATAGCTGCCTCCCCGAGAAAAGTTCGTGGTCCTATATAATTAGCTACGGAAAAATCGATTGCTTGTTTTGCAAAATTATACAACAACGCATCAATATCTTCGGATTCACCGAATTCATCCGTAATAAAATTTAGGTAATTCGAGTCTTGATATTCTACATGTGCCTGTAGCATCTCTTTTATGTTAGGAATCTGGCTAATTGGGCCTGAGATAATATGTCCTAATTGTTTTCCGATTATTGTAGGTGTATGGTTATTAAAAAATGCTCTATCATAGATTAATTTCCATTTTGACGATAAATAACGGTCTTTAATAGTCCCGGCAAATATTAAAATATCTGCTTTCATGACCTTATTAGTCCAAAAATCTGTAAAACCATCTTTGTCTTTATATATGCATTCGTGATTGTATCCACATTTAGCACATCCTATACACGGTCCTTTTATATCGATATCATCAATGTTTATTAGTTCGACATCGTTAGCAAATGATTCTCTAAACCTCTTAACCATTTTTCCTAAATTTGTAGATTCGCTCGTATCCTCTGAAACAATTAATACTTTCTGCCCTTGAGTATCTATTTTTTCTTCTTTTGTTGCTGAACTCTGAGGGATATAATCGAACTTTCTATGGTTTAAAGGCTGAAATTGTATAGTTGTAGGAAAATTATTTTCGATAGTCTCAAAAAACTTTTCTGTAAAAATCAACCAACGGTGTCTTCTTTTTGGATATAGCAAATCCCAACTATCAGCAGCAAAATATCCAAAAAATTTCATGCCTAGATCGTCGCAAATTGCGCGAATATAATTTTGAGCAGTATGATCGTAAAAATGTATTGAAGTTGAGAGAGACATCACATATTTATCCTTAAAAAATGATTCTGCTTCATTTTCGAAGATGAGTTCAATAAAACGCTTATATTGGGAACATACCAACATAACATATACAGGAAACCCCCAAATTATACCGTCTGAATCTCCTACTTGTTTTAAAACATTTTTAAATCTTTCCTCATTATTCTCAATCTTCTTAATAGTTTGTGCGATGTTTATTATGTTATATTCGTATTCTGGATGTTTTTTCTTTATATATAAGATATATTGCATAGTGACGCTCTCAGCGCCTTTCGGACTTCCATTTAAAATAGTTATTTTCATTATTAATTATACCATTCTATTCCGTATTAAATTTTATTTATTTCAAAATTAATCGAGTATTATATTTAATTTAAGATCTTTATTAAACCATAAGGATTTATCATCATTATCTAAGTTATTGCTAATAAGAATTAAATTCCAGACTTAATCATAAGCTAAATGCTTCAATTCAGATTATTTTTCTTATAGTAAATGATTTTCCAAAATATTTTTAAATTAAACGGTGGCTTAATTATAAAACAATTTTTAAAAAAAGTTAAAAATCCATAAGAATAACAAGGAAATTATTGCTAAGAATGCGATACAACCTAAACCCATCCATGAAAATAGAGCATTTTTAACATAATTAATTTTAAATTTGACTGCCTCATGTGGACATAGTTCTACGCAACAAAAACAAGTTATACACTTCTTGCTATCCCATTTTGGAATATTTCCTTTTTTTATTTCTTCTGGAGGATTAATCGCATTAACTGGGCAATTAGTCCAGCAAGTAGAACATAATTTACACTTTTCTCTGTCAAATTTTACATTAGCTCTAAATATTGTCTTTCCAAGATAATCTGCTAACCACCTTGGTAAAGGCATTGATATAGGTCGAAGTTTTGGGCGCTTAAACTTTCGAAAAACAGATTCAATAGTCTCACCGAAAAATTCTACATTTTTTAAATCTGTTGTTCCCAAATTCTTTTTTTCAGCTTTTTCTAAATACAGTATTTCCGATGGATCAAATCCAATTATTTTACATACAGCGGTATCTAGAGCAACGCCATCATAACCTGCTAGAATTAAGTCTAATTTCACTACATCACCACTAGAGGGGCCCTGACCTTCTTGACAATAGTATCCATCTATGACAGTTAATTGCGGTTTGGAAACAGAATATATATCCACTAATGCTGAACAAAATCGCTCCAGGATTGCTGCTTGAGCATGGGTTTTTGCTTTATTCGCAAGAAGTACAGTCCCAAACATATTCTTAATACAACATGTTAAGGTACATTGCCAATGGGTTTTAATTTTAGGAATGTTTATAATCAAATCTGCTTCTTTAATCAAACGAGAACTTGAAATCTCTTTTAATTCAAGTGGATCTTTAATTTCATATATCTCTCTCTCTGTTTTTTCAAAAGGAACACACTCAACTCCTTCATCCTCACACACATCATATATACCACTTTCTTTCATGGCTTTTTCTGTAATCCCGGGTTTTTGACCCCCAGCAGAATCACATACATAAATTTTTGAAGGATTGAACTGTTTCACCCATTGAATCACAGATCGAACAACTTCTGGATGAGTGTTGACAGCTCTCTCAGGTGGTTTACCCATTAAAATATTGGGTTTTAATAAAACAACCATACCTTCACTATTCAAAAGATTTTGAGCATTAATATTCTCTAGAGCTTGAAAAACAGCACTTTTTACATCATTATCTCTAATTCTATGAATAGCAATTTTACTTTTTTCAGCCATAATAAAATATTTAATTTAAACTAATTATTTATTTTTTGTTAAAAGGTTAAAGAGCAAAAAAAATGAAGAAAAATAAAATTACCTTATTAATATTGAATCTTTTAACCGCCAGCCTGAGTTGCCATTACTGTGATAACATCTTTTTTAGGATGAATTCCTATTTTAGCGAACTTAAGCTGGTCAGGAAGGACTTTTCCTTTAAAAATAAATTGAATTGCAAGTATAGGATTCAATTTATATTCGCGTTGAACCGTTTTTTTAATTTCTGCTATAGATTGATTTGGATCCACTTCAATCAATTTGATTGCCTGATCTGGGGGCACTCCCGTCAATCTAAACCTGTATTGGGCCATTTTAACATCACTTCATATTTTTTTTAATAATCTAATTATTACTATTGTAATGTGAAAATTTTTACTTAAAAACAAGGGTATTTTTGATTAAATTGAAGTTTAGATAGTTAAAAATGTATTTTTAGATAAAACAAGGTCCAGATTCATAATCCTTTTGAGTCAATCTATCTAAAACTAAAGTATAAGTATAACCAAAAGTATAAATTTCTTAATTTCTTCTTTATATTTATGTCTAAATTTGGTGTTTCCCCTAAAGTAAAAGAAAAAGTTTTATCAGAGATTAAAAAAATTGATCAAAATGATTTGCGTAT
>JAUWZT010000179.1 GCA_030615145.1 Promethearchaeota archaeon
CATTTTCTAAATAGGATAATGCTTTTCTATATTGATTTTCAAATTTCTCATAAGCTTTTTTAGAACATCCTAGAATTTCCTCTCTCCACTCACTATCTATAGTTACCGACTGCGAGATTTCTTTACCATAGGAAATATAGATATTTAAAATCCTCGCCCTCGTGAAAGAGGGTATTTTTTCATCCGGGTAAAGCTCGACTATTGAGATTTGATTGCTATCATCTCTATCCGTCTTCCGAGCATAAAATGGACCCGCTCCTATTGTTAGAGTATCGTCATATTTATGACTTGAAGAAGCATGCGAATGACCGTGTAATATAAGAGTGAACCCATATTGATACAATTCATTAATGACTTTAAACGATTTTTCTAAATTTTCATTCTCCATGTTAAACGATGTTGGTGGATGATGTATGAGTGCAATCTTATAATCAGACTGTTGATAGGCATCTTTTTCATCCAAAATTGCTAGTAATTGATTATAATTGATATCGGTATTTTGTTTAGAATTATTATTATAGAGAGATTTTTTAAAATCATTGGGATTGGTTTTATCGACATCATAACAATTGTATAGACAACTATTCAGCCCAAGAATAGACGCATCAAGATTATCTAAGGTTCTAATAAAATGAGGATTGTCAAGATAATTTTCATCAAACGCACGCTCGTCAGTTAATTCCAACTCTTTTTTAAAGTTTAAGAAGGAATTAAATCGTTTAGGATGAATTTTTCCATCTTCTTTTATCCATTCCAAATCGTGATTTCCTGGAATGATAATAAGTTGATCTTTGTCAAAATCTCGACACAATACTTCTTTAATAAAAGATTTTGCGTGTGAGAAATCAATCTTACTTGCCTCTGAAGTAAAATCACCAGTGAATATAATAAGGTTAATATCTGAAAATTTTATATTTTTATCTCTTAATTTATTCTTGATCTCGTCAAAGATTTTGGCAAAATAGACATTACCCCCCGTGTGCGGATTGAGTTTGCCCAAATGAAAGTCACTTATGTGTAGTAGTAACAACTTACTTATCATGGTATTTCAATCTGAATAATTTTCTTGAGTATAAAAATTTTATAATTTCTACATCGATAATTCATTTAATTTTTTTAAAAAATGCAAAGAATCTGTTTTCAATTTTTTTCTATATTTTTTACAATAAAACCCAGATGTCTTACACTAATATTTTTATTTTAATCTAAATACTCGTAATAATGACAGAAATGAATTTGCGAATAATAATTCCTATTTTTAAGTTTAAATTTGATGGGGCCGATAAAGAATTTTCTCATGAAGGAGAATACGATGGGGCAGAATATAATATTAGTCTGAAACATCACGGTCAAGTAAGTTTAGCTTATTTAAATGGCGATGAAGAATTTAAATCTAATTATGAAACTTTTATGGAAGGATTAGATGAAAGGACAAGGCAAGACAATTATTATTCAAAACAGAGATCACTTTTTACTCTTCCTATCGCAGAATATTTCTTAATTATAAAAGTAAAACAAGAAGAACCACAAGGTTATGAAGATATTAAGACTTCCCCACAAATAAAACCAATTAAAAATTGTATCCTAGAAGCTCTTCATTTACATTGTTCGAATGGATTATATTACGAAAAAACTTATCATTATCGTTTTCCTGTTGAATATTATGAAAATAAAAGTAGTATAACGAATCCAGCTCCCTTTCATGTTAGGTATGTTATGCAAGAAAACGACTCAATTTTAAAACAGGAAGAATTTGAAAATTGTAGAAAGACATTCTCATCATTATTAAAAAATATTTACATCAAATCGCCACTTAAAAATATTACGTATTTAGGTTATTCTTACCATCGCACTTCGTTTAATTTGGTAGAAGTTCCTCATAAATTCCTGATTTTTATGGTTATCTTTGAGTTACTATTTAAAAAAGAAAAAAAAGGGAATTCTAGTCAGGCAGCAATACGGATCTCAAAACTAATTTCCAAAGTAAAAAGCGATCAGAAGAAAATTCAAAAAGAATTTTTTGATAATGCTCCTGATTGTTTCTGCACAATTAGAAATCAAATTGCTCATGGAGATCCTAATCTTAACACCAATATTGTAGAACTAAAATATCCTTTATTATATAAATATGTTACAGAGGCAGTAATAAAAATAGTAGGAATACCGTCAGGAAAAATTAACCATACAAAAGATTATTACGACGAAATTCATAGATACATAACGAGTTATTTTAACAGACTACCTTCCCGTTGAGGTAGCTATTTTAGCAATAATCTTTACATGTTGGATTAAAAATGTCGAATGATTACGACAGTAAGTTCTCAACTGTAGAATTTTTTCATTTTTAATTCCTCCTTTTTTGTTTAAATTGGTGTTTAATATAAAAGTGTGAGCCATCAACAAGTGCATGAAGGAAGTAGTAAAAATTTAAATTAAATAAATTAAAAATATAAAGAGTGTTGATGGCTCGTTTCTTCATGATTAGCATGATGTTTGACCTTTTTCTTGTTTACTTTTTTATTTTTTTGGGAATAACTTTCTACGGATTAATTTGGACGCAGAAATGTCTTTTTCTTTTGCTTCTTTTTTTAATTGCTCTTTTTCTTCAAATAAACAACCAAATGCAACATAAACCTCAACTTCCAAATCTACTGTTTTTGGTATAATTTTATCAACTCTTATTATATATTTTTTATATAATTAATAAAAATATATGCACGCAACATTATAAATGTTACTGAAGTAATTGAATTTATTATTTCCAGTTATTAAAATCGTTGGAAGGTTAATTATAATTAAAAAGAGTTAATATTTTTATTTTATAAATATTCTAAGAGTATTTATACATTTAAAGTTTTTAGAAAAAGTAGTCGAAATCTTCGAAATCTTCAAAATCTTAATTTAAAAAATTAAAAAATAATTATTTAGATTTAGGTTTTTCAAAACCTTGGTATTCTGCTCTTGCTTCTCCTTCTGATATTTCTCCTTTTTTTATTCTCTCGTTTAAATCATTTCTATGATATAATTCTTCGTGCATAGCTAATATCTCCTCTCTTAACTCCTTAATTTCTGTTTTATATAAATCTTTCATAGCTTCTAATTCATCTTTAAGTTCATCAACCTTTTTGTCTACTTTGCTTAATTTCATTCCATTTCCTAACAAAGTGAATTGTTCGATGTTTTCAACATATTCATTAACAAACTCATCTGGATCATCAAAAGTTCCTTCATATTCAGCTTCATCATCAATAGCTTTTCCCATCATTCTTTTTATGAATATTACTTTAACTCCTCGTTTGGACAGTTCAGTTTTAAACCATCTTCTAAAGCTTTTTGGTGTCACATTGTTAATGTTTAGTTTAGCACACACTTCTTTTAGGCTTAAAGAAAAGTGATTTGTTATTTTTGAATACTTTCCAGTTTTAGAATTTTTTCTGTTGCTAATAAATAACCAAGCATCATCAGGTGCACCATCTGGTCTCGTTTTCAAATATAATTTAATCAAATCACAAGCTTCTGAATTGAAAAAAGTTTGAAATGGAATGCCTTTTCTTTATATTTTTTGCCTTATTGAATCCAGATAACAAACATAGTGTTCTGGATAATATCCTTGCTTAAAGTCCTTTACTTTTAATTTAAACAAATCTACATTGTCCATTGCACTTGAAATCATGCTTAAAAGTATAGATTTATCTCTAATGTTTTCAAAAGTGTCTCTAATTTGTTTTAAACACTCTTTTCTTTGGTCTATTGAAATTATTTCTTTCCCATTTCTCCACACTTTGTCTATTGTTCCTTTCCTCTGTTCTGGCACTTCGTCTTTCTGCCAACAAATATTCAGAACGTTATTTCCGTAAAATCTACGAGCTCCAATCGAAAAAATGCTTGTTTGATGCTCAGAATCGCTCGACTCGCCATTTATAAGAGAAACCCTAAAGGTTCTATCAACTGGTTCTAGACCGAGATACAGCTCAATCTCTTGAACTACCTTATTAAAAATCGAATCGATGTTTTCGACCAATTCTTCTTCAGGAGTATCGATTAAAAAATCAAAGCGTGACTTGTTCATATCTCCCCTTTAAAATTTTTATTTAATACCTAACTGTCTATCTATAAAAAGTGTTGTCGGGAACTATTTAAAGTTTTCCACCAGACCCCTCCGACCTATAAAAAAGTTAGGCATAGAGGAAAATATATATATCTTAAGAGGTAACCTAAGTCCTTACTTTTAACATTTTTTTTTACCGTACTCCTAAACAACAGTTTGCTAAATATATGCTTTTTTTACCTTTAGCTGTAATGAATCTATAGCAATTATATAATTTATATGATTATATGTAGTTATAGAATATGTTAAACAACCTTTTACACTTGTAAAAAAGTTGGAAAAATGATTAGGTTTGAAAATCTAAGGGAGTATTATAATCAAATTTATGGTATTGATGCTGTTAATGGTCTTCTAACTGAAGGAGAGTTAAGATTTAAACCAATTCGAGAAATTATGAAATTTATAGATAAATACGATCGTCGTAAATTTGATAATACTTTAAGCGGATGTGATTATTGTAATCAAACTAAAGGAGTTCAATTATATAATCAAGATTTTCCTTTTTGGACAGGAGACCTAAATGAAGGGAAGGATTTTATTGTATTAGGGTTGGAGGTCGCCAGTTTTAATAAAGTTGGAAAGAGATGGCTCCATGTGTGTTATATGGACGAAATTGGGAATCTTGATAAATATATGAGTGAAAGTATCGCGCTATTATTTGAGGACTTCCAAAATAATGTTTATATTACAGATATTGGAAAATGTTGGAGTAGCATAGATAATGAGCTTAAGATTACGAGGAGTACTTGCATATCCCTCCGATTTTTTGAGGAATTAAGATTGTTAGAGCAATTAAATCCCAATTTTACATTCATACTACAAGGGAATGGACGTTCGTATCACGACTTAGACATACAAAATTTAGTCCATAAAAGAACATTTTTGCATACTAATGAGAAAAATTATACTTTTTTTAATTATGGGCAAGTAGGAGGTAATGATATACTGAGAAATAAACATAGGGTGTTAGTATTTCCGCATACTGGAGATCGTAATAGGAGAGTTCAATGGCCTTATATTCGTAGGCATCTCCAACAAGTAAAGGATTTAAAAGATCTCGCGCTTAAAGCCAATTTTATTTAATTTCTTGTGGCCGATATGATTGCGAGTCAGATCTACGGGATATAATCTCAAACATTCACATAGAGAATTTTAAGCTAATTTTCGGCTTTGAATAATACATTATTAAGGACGATAATGATAAGATTATATCTACTGGAAATCCAATAATTTTATTATTTTTCAACATCCAAGAATCAATTATCAATTGCTGCAAAACGCTTGATTTAGATTCAAAATTCCAGTTAATCTTAGATCTTGCCATCGAAATTTCCCGTTCTCCTTCGAATCTGGTAAGAAGGGCTTTTATCGTTTGAGCTAACCAATACGACATTAGAGGAGGCACTGAATTTCCGATCTGCTTAATTAATATATCGTTAAATTGTCCGAATATTCAGCGCAAACGACGAACTTAACTGGAGCTTTAGCCGTTATCACGAACGGAGGGAAGCCAAATTCCATAATTTTCTCGTCTTTAACTCTTCTCGCTTCTATGGTTTTTGGTCTAGTCTGCCTCCATAGTTTTTTAGCAAATAAAACGGCTTTTTTAGCTCCTTTCCTACTCTCCATGCGATCTTTCCTTGAACAAGTACTGATTATATAATTGTAAATAAAACATTTAATTATATATCTTAATTATAAACTATAGAAAGACGAGAAATATAGTTTTTAAACAAGACCTTGAAGATTAGTTTAGTTGTTAAATTAATTATAAAGACATAATTGTTAAGTAAGAATGGAAGATAAAAAAGAATGGTTATTGCTATTCACACAAAAGTTTCGGGAGATTTTGGATACTGAAAAATATCGAGAATATCGAGAATTTTTTCCTGCATTCTGCAAGGATTTGTATCCTTACCTTAATATTGAGCTTCGAGAATTATTCGATAAGAAAGGAAACCATACTAGAAATGTATTATCTCTATTTTCATCCAAATATGGAGATCAAGTAAATATTATACAAAAGAAGGATTCATTTTGGTTGGATTTTTTTAACAACCTTTTCTATTCTTTAGGTGATTTTACTGATATTATAGAAAAAACAAAAGATAAGAGCATGAAAAATATTTTAGCTCTTCAAAAATATTACAGGGATAATCAAGATTTACTACCAAATTTCTCTCTAAATGATTATAGAAACACCATAAATCTTCCCTTAGACTTCTTAGAAAACGATTTTTCCATTTTCGTTAAAAAACTAATTGAAAAAGAAATTTTATTAAAATTAAAAATTCTTACACACAATCATTTATATCAGAAAGCAATCAATAGGATCTCTCTTTTAAAAATTGATGAAATCAATGAAATCATCGAGTTTTTAGATTCTGACTGGAGTAAAATTGAAGAATCTTCTAAATGCGAGAAATTTGCCAGAATTTTTTATATGTTAGGGTTTGAAGTCATTCCTATGGAAAATCTTTTAAACCATAGAAATTTTACCGATTTAAACCATATTTCCCACCCTGAATTAATCGCTTATGATCTGAATTCTAATTATATTCTTTTATTTGAAGAATTAGCCAAATTTGATAAGAAATATCTGTATAAAAAAGATGCGGTTCAAAATATCATTGCAAGGTTTAAAAATTACTTTTACCTGGAGAATAGAAAAATTGATTACCTAATTATCGCTGGTGAAGAGATTTCAATCAATCTTGATCATTATAGTTATCCATACCGTGTTATGCAAAAAGATATTTTTATTGAAATGCTTAAAAAAATATTCAATAAAGAATTAAATCAAATCGACTTTCCAGAAAATCTTCAATTTAGAATTAAAATTAGAGAATTTATCAAATCACTTAAAAAACTAAACTTATTTGATAATATAAATAAGACATTATGATTGGTAAAAAAAGGGGGGGTTGCAAATTTTTCTTACTTTATAGAATGTTTTAGGAAAAAACATTAGTGATTAAATCAATAAATTAAGCTAAATAGGTTTTTTCAAGGCTTTGCAGGAACGGTATTACTTTATTATTCCAATTATTTTTTAGTTCAGAAACATCCTGATAGTTAATGTAGAAGAACGGAGTCAGATCAAAGGGGGCGTTTCTTAATCGGGATTCGTTGTTCAACAAGATAACTTTTTTACCTAACGAAAGAAACATCCCTGCTTCCAAATACGCGTTAGGATTTGGTGGAGACAACAATAATATTCCAAAATCGTACGAACGCGCTATTCTACAGAAATCACATGTCTTTACATCTATTCCCGTTGCTTCGCTTGGAGTCTTTATCTTAAAATTAGAGCTTTTATTTACTTCATTAATTAATTCGATAATGGTGTCTATTTCCTCTTTATAATCTTTAAAAATTTTATCTTTCTTCTTTGGAAATTGGTACATTAAGAACCCAAGGATTTTTGGTTTGCATATTGTCGCTTGTATTTTACTGATTTTCATACATTTCGTGTTTAATTCTTCGTGTAGAGTGCACCGGGAAATATTTCCTT
>JAUWZT010000213.1 GCA_030615145.1 Promethearchaeota archaeon
TATTACATTTATTAAATGAACGAATGGATTTATCTTTGTACCGAATAACAAAAAATATCCAAATGGATTAAGATAACTTAAAGTAATTCCAACAGCCATAAAAACAGCTGCCATAGCAATTTTTAATGTCAAAATTATATCTTTTTCGGTCATTTTAATCAATTTTTCTTTGTTTTATCTATTTTTTGCTTATAATTTAATCTTTAACTATTATCTGAAAATTAATTATCTTTAAAATTTAAATCTTATTTAATTAAGTATAATTACCTTGTTCTAGAAGACAACGAACTAAACGATTTTTTTTGACGGAAGGCACTAACTACTTAAAGGAGTGATGTATTATTATAAAAATTGGAGAAAAGACGATTAGCCCTACAAAAATAATATGTATTGGTACGAATTATTTGGATCACATTGAAGAAACAAAGTCAATTCGGCCAAAAGAACCCGTTCTGTTTCCAAAAACATTGAATTGTCTGATAGGGGATGGTGAACCAATAATTTATCCAAATTGGATATTAAATAACCGTAAATACAACCGAATTGATTTTGAAGTAGAATTAGCGTTTATCATTAAAGATAGATGTAAATATGTGAGTGCAAGTAAAGCTTACGATCGCATTTTAGGTTATACTGTATTTAACGATATTACTGCACGGAAGATACAAACTAAAGATATTGTTTCAAAATTACCTTGGTTTCGCTCTAAATCATTAGATACTTTCGGTCCAATTGGTCCTAGAATTGTAAGTCATTCTGAAATTAAAGATCCTCATGATCTCAAAATTGAGTTAAAAGTAAATGGAGAGACTAAACAATTATCGAATACTAAATATTTGTTGTTTAAAGTTCCGGAGCTTTTAGAAAATATTTCAAAATTTTTTACTATGGAACCAGGAGATATTATAGCAACTGGAACACCCGCAGGCATAGGACCAATCAAACCTGGAGATTTGATAGAAGCATCGATCGAAAAAATAGGTACCCTGACAAATAAAGTTGTATTAGAGAAGGAGTTGACTTAAATGGTAAAAATTGGCAATACAAATATAAATCCAACCAAAATTGTATGTCTAGGACGGAACTATTTGGATCATATTAAAGAAACAAATGCACCAATTCCTAAGGAACCGGTATTCTTTGTTAAAACACTTAATACGCTAGTAACTGATAATGAACCAATAATTTACCCGAAAATTCTATATGAAAGTGAGAAATATAATAGAGTCGATCACGAAGTTGAACTCGCTTTTATTATTTTTCAAACATGTAAAAATGTTTCAGTGGAAGTAGCGTTCGATTTTATCCAAGGATATACAATTTTTCTTGATTTAACTGCGAGAATTATGCAAAAGAGCGATAGAAATATAAATTTACCATGGTATAGAAGTAAAAATTTCGATTCGTTTGGACCAATAGGACCGAGAATCGTTCCATGTAGTGAAATTTCCGACCCCCATAACTTATCAATTCAATTAAAAGTTAATGGACAGACAAGACAATTCTCGAATACTAAGCATATGTTATTTAAAATCCCTCAAATACTAGAATATTTATCGAAGTTCGTTACTTTGGAAAGAGGAGATATTATCGCTACAGGTACTCCAAGTGGAATAAGTCCGATACAACCAGGAGATATAATAGAAGCTTCTATTGAAAAAATAGGTACGATTACACATGAAGTTATTTTAGAACAAGTATAATTTATTTTCTAATATTTTATAGATGTCTTAGAAGATTTACATTATTAAAACTCGTTATTATGTGAGGGTTTTTTTCAAAATTAACGATAATATTTTTCTAATCAAAAAAATATTTATTATTATATGACTGAAGATATATCTGAAGAAGTAAAGAAAGAGATATTTAGATTAGTATGTATACCTGGAATAGAAATTGAAGTTATTCCTGAAATAGTCAATAAGGATTATAATACTCATCTTGATTATGAAAAAGTTATGAAATTACTCTCTTATGAATATCTGAAGCATAATGTCGATTTTGGCCGTCGTTTATGTTGTAGGTTCTAAGTAAAACACAAAGACGTCATAGAGGATTTTGTTTTTAAATTTAGATTAACAAAAACAGTTCTAATAAAAACATATCTAATTTTAAATCTTTTAATAGATCCATGTTATTAAAAATATAGGTATAAATTCTTTCTTCATTAAAATACTTCAAACACAAATTTTTGCCTTTTACTTCCTTCAATGTTTTAACTACTTCGGTAAGAATTGATTTTAAAAATTTTATAACTATGTCCTTTTCACTTTTAAGTAAACTAATATCTACTATGTTGAACCAAGATTCTTTTGAAAAGGTTATATTTTCCAATTCGATTTGGTTTTTAAATTTCTCTTGTTCTCTAAATTGCTTAAATACTTTTTCTATTTTCTGTAAAACTATGTTTTTTGATTTGTGATACATTTTATTTTCTAATATACTTCTCAAAATAATAAAAATTTGTTGAAATACTCCTAAAATATCAAAAAAGTCCGCTACTTGATTTATTGATTCTACTTCCTCCCATTGACCGTAATAATCTTCAATTACTTTAAGAAATGGTAAATATACGTTCATATTTCCATCCCAACTATCTCCTTTTTTTATCCAAACCGGCTTGAATTCTTTTATAAAAGACTCTTTTATAACATTAAGTCTACCCATCAAAATCTCCGTTTTAGTACTTTTTATACCAGCAGCAACGAAAAGCAATTTCATTTTTGGTTCCAATATATATATCCACCTTAATCCACCCATTTCTATAGATTCCAGTGATTGGTGAAATTCTTCCATAGAGAAATGGTGAAAGGCCGTTAAAAATCCAGAAACGATGTCTTCATCGGCGTCTGTTTTCAAAAATGATTTATATAATAATTTAATGCCCGAATCACTATTTAATATCCAAAGGATCATTTTTCAACCTTGCTCTTTAATACTCTTAAAATTTGAATGGATTTAATTCTATAATCATTCTATTTGTTTTCTCAATTAATGATAATATTAATTAGATAAATAAATAAATGTCAACAAAAAATAATAATTTTCATAAAATTTTTTAATTTTGAATTATTTTGAAACTTACTAAGTTCGAGATTAATTTTTTTAAAGACTTAGGACGCAATTTTCTGCGGTTTCGATATAAAAAAGATATTGAAAAAAAAAATACGCTATACACGAAATTGTCCGTTCTTATCTTTAGAATTATAATCTTGAAATGACAATACAGGAGTTGATATGAACTTAATGAGTAAAAAGGGTAAAATTGTTGTAAAAGCTCTCGTAACTGGGGGGTCTGCAAGCGGGGGGCCGCCTATCGGTCCTGCTGTAGGTCCGACGGGTATAAACATTAAAGATGTGGTAGACGCAGTTAACGAAAAAACCATGCTTTTTAAAGGTTTGACGGTACCCGTTAGAATCGAATGCGATCCTGAGACAAAACAGTTTGAGATATTCGTAGAGACGCCAAGTACAGCTTCACTACTTTTAAAAGAATTAGGCGCTGAAAAAGGGAGTTCGAATAGTTCTGAGGAAAAAATTGGAGATTTAACTCTTGAACAGGTAGTCAATGTTGTTAACGCTAAAAAAGACATCTTTTTAGATAAAACCTTCAAAACTGCTGTAAAGACCGTAATAGGGACGGTGTTGTCAATTGGAGCCACATTAGAAGGTGAGGACCCACGAGTAATTCAGAAAAAGATTGAGAATGGAGAATATGACGACATGATAAAGGGGGAGATCTAAAAAATGAAAGTTGATGATAAGCTATTAAAAAAATCGTTAGATGCTGCAATTGAACATTCGATTATGAAAAAAGAAGGCTTTAAAGATAAAATCAGGAAATTTGACGAGTCAATTGACCTCATTATGAATTTGAAAGACATTAACCTCAAAGATCCTAAGCAGAGGATCGATAAGGAAATAATACTACCTAATAACATAATAACTAAAGATAGGCCTAACATCTGCGTAATTGCGTCAGACGAGATACTTCTTGAAGCTAAGAATCTTGGACTTGAAACGATGGATAAAAACGGTTTAATCAAACTAAATAACGAAGAAAAAAAGTATAAGAAAAAATTTGTAAAGAAATACAATTTCTTCGTAGTAGAAGACAAAATGATGCCAAATGTAGCTCGATATTTAGCGAGATTCCTTGGACCGCTAGGTAAAATGCCGAAACCTTTCCCAAGTGGATATGGTATTATTTCCAATCCGAGTGATTTAAACGTGGCAATTGAGAGATACTTAAAAGTTATTCGAATTCAATTAAAGAAGCAGCCAAGTATTCAAGTTAAAGTAGGAAAAAAATCTATGGATAAGGATAAAATTTTTGAAAACATGAAAACTATCGTTGAGTACATTGCTGATCAGATGCCTCATAAATATAACAATATTAAATCTATGTTTTTGAAAACTACAATGGGACATCCAATAAAAATTGATGAACAGTTTTTGAAGGGTATAGAGGTGTAAAAAAGTGATCAGAAAAAAAAAAATACATCAATGGAAATTGGATGAAGTCGATCATTTAGTTGATTTGTTTAAAAACCATAAAACTCTTGCTGTAATAGAAGTTGCGAGATTAAACGACAAGCAAATTCAAGAAATGCGAAAAATCTTAAGAGGGAAAGCAGTAATAAGAATGTCAAAAAAGAAGCTTCAACTAAGAGCCATAGAACAGTATAAACACGCGTCTAAAAAAGACAACTTAGATGAACTCGCCGAAAAAATTCCAGGACAATCCGCATTATGTTTTACCAACATAGATATCTTTGAATTAAAGAATATATTTAATGAAAATGAATGGATGGTCTCTGCTAAACCTAACGAGATAACACCAGTAGATATTTGGGTTACTGAGGGAGATTCAGGATTGCCCACAGGACAAGTTATCAGTGAATTAAACATGACGCTCCGACTTCCAACCAAAATCCAGAACAATACGATTTGGGTTAGAGAAGATACGCGAACGCACTCAGCTGGAGATTTTGTTGACGTAAAACAGGCCGCAGTCTTAAAGAAGTTAGGTGTAGCTCCAATTAAATCACTTATTAAAATCCATTACGCGTGGAGTGACGGTGAAATCGTTCCTGAGGAAATTCTGTATATGAATATGGAACAATTCCAACAAGAGATTGCTTCTGCGTACTTCGGCGCACGAAGCTTGGCTTTAGAACTAGGCATTATCGATAAAGAAACGATTGAACCGTTAATCCAAAAAGCACACCGAGAGGCTCTTGCAATTCTTTTTGAATTACCAGTTTATTTTGACGATATGAGAGATGAATATATCCGAAAAGCCGCGTCAAATGCTAGCGCAATCAAGGCTATAGTACTTGGAGAAGACCTACAAGTGCCAACTAAGAAAGAAGAAGACAAAAAAGAAAAAGCCGAAAAAGATGAGGAGGAAGAAGTTGGAATTGGAGGCTTATTTGGTAATTAAATTAATTTTTTTAAATAAAATGAATAACCACAAATTATAATTAAATAAAAAAAAGAGGTATAAAAGATAATGGAATCAATCTACGCTGCGTTATTGCTTAACAAGGCAAATAAGAAAATTACCGAAGCAAACATCGAAAAAATCTTAAAAGCTGTAAATGTAACTGTTGACAAAGCTCAACTTACAAAAGTAGTAGCAGGACTTATGGAGAATGACATT
>JAUWZT010000088.1 GCA_030615145.1 Promethearchaeota archaeon
AATCAAGTAAAAGTTACGCTAGGAAATATAGAAATTAGTTCTCGAACTGATTTTACTAAAAAACTTGAGCTTGCACCGAGTGACCAAAGTCCAGACTCAAAACATCAAATTATCATCGAACTTTTCAATTTATCTAACGAATTTATCCAAGACGCTAAATTAATTGTCTCATACCCACTTAAAGCAAGGAATCCAAGACCACCTACAGAGTTGCTTTATAAAACTCCTGTAAAAATAGAAATAAATAGCCCCGTTGAAGGAAATTTATTTATTAAATCTCCAGATATAGAACCAGAGATCAAAGTGAAATACGTTAAGCGTAAACTGAAAACGCTTAAAAGCATAAAACCCGGAATGTCTGAAGGAGAATTCTCAATCAGTGTTAGACTTCAAAATAAAGGAAATGTAGAATTAGAAAATATTATTGTCAAGGATAAAATCCCAAAAGGTTTTGATTTAACTAATATTAACATCGATGATTATAATGTAGTGAAAATTGGAGAAGAATCTGAATTACAAGTCAAGATTGCTGAATTGAAGGGAAATGAATCGTTGAGTCTTAATTACAGTTGTTCTGGAAAGGGTGAATATCCAAGATATGAACCAGAGATCAGTGTTCAAGGCCGTGAGAGTTCTGAATTAACACAATCCTCTGATAATCAAGTGGGGGCTCCCGCTCAAACTGTTAAGGGTTCTATTACTTCAATAAGTACAGAGAAAAGTGCTCGCATTAACGATCTTTTTTCAAATGTTTTTAAGAAAATAGATCAAACCATAACTGGAAATGTTTTAGGCGCTTTCATAGAAGATATGAGGGACCAATTTCCCCCGGGACCTGTTTTACATCAATTTATGCAGTTTGCTAAAGATATCAAAACAGATAAATTAGTTGTTGGTTCTTTAAGAGACGAAGTATTAGCCAAGTTAAAGGAGTTTAAGGAAAAATATACTTAAAATTTTTTTTTATTATCCTATTTTTTTTATTCTTTATTTAATTTAAAATCATCATTAAATAACAATTTTATAGTAAAATTTCATTATTATAAGGTATATGAATTCGTGCGAGCGTTATTTAGCAGTTTATGACGATAATGAGCGGAAAAAGCTAGATAGAGTTCCTACACATGTTCAATACATAAGAGAAGAATTTATCACGCAAAATAAAGAAAAAATATTAAACAGTCATAGCGAGAGATTATTCAATAACCTCTATTTCGACATTCCATTTGCTTTAAAGTTTGATTCTGTTTTTGCTCCATTTCCCTTAAGTTTTAAAGTAAAAAGCGTTAAAGTGAACGATGGGACGGGAAAAATCGTTAGAATAAAAGAAGATGGACAATCAACGAGACGCAAAACTTCGTATTATGAAGGCGGATATATAAATAATTTAGACCTCTTAAATGAACTTATTGCTAATTTAAAGGAAGTAGACAATAGTGAAATAATTAAAAAGACTATAAATTTTTATGAAAAAATCTCGCCTTATATTTTTCCTGTTTTAACGGTTGATGGTATTTTTGATAAAGTTTGGAAAAGCATGGGAATCGTTGCCTTTAGTCGAAATTTTAAAAAAAATACAAAATTATATCGAGATTTAATTAAGTTTTATGCTAATTTAGCTCAAATTAATATTGAAGGATTGATAAACGCAACTGGGGGAAGAGGAAAAATCTTGACTCTCTTGGACGATGTAGCTTATAAAGGGCGTCCGATGATCTCACCTGAACGGTGGGAAAAAGATTTTTTACCCTATTATAAAGAAATTACTTCAATAATTTCTGATGCCAGTATGATTTCTCAAATTCATACTGATGGAGATGTCACAGAATTAATTTCATCTTTTAAGAAAGCTGGATTCCAAGGATTACAAGGATTTGAAGGAGGATGTGACCCTTATTATGTAAATGAACACCATCCAGACTTTGTAATAGTCGGTTTTGGGGACGTATCCTATACACTTCCATATGGAACTCAAGATCAAATTAAATCTCATGTAAAAGATTTAATGACCGCTTTGAAAGAAAATAGACGCTTTGTCATAGGACCTAGTACTGTTATATTTAAAGAAATTCCAATAGAAAATGTGAGAACATTCATTCAAGCTGCAATAAAGTATGGAAAATATAATTGCTAAAAAAGAGCAGTTTTTAGTGTAATCTTATTATTTTTGGAATTTGCTCATCTCTTTCTTTATTCTTTTTTGTACGCTATTTACTTCCAGTTGATATTTATCAATTACTTTAATTTTATTATCAATTACTGAGGAATCAGAGATTTTCCTTTTTTCAATTTCTTTTCTAATATAATTATTATAAGCTTTTATCTGTTCTAAAGAATTAATTATATTATCTAAATATTCTAGGTTTTCCTTATTATTTTCCGAATTGATTGTTTGGTCCTTATGCTGTAGAAAAGCAGAAAAGATATTCTCAGGTTTTATATCGTAAGATCGACTTTTTGAATAAGGTTCTAGCCTTACTTCATTCAATATATTAGATTCATAATTAACGGTTATATTTTTCACATAAGAGATATCGATAAATTTATCTGCTCTTGAATGGTCGATTGTTACATCCAATTCCTCAAAATCAGTATCCAATTTTAATTCGTCTAATTCAACTTGAGTCATTAGTGGTGTAAATCTTACTTGTAAATGCTTTTTTCCATAAAAATTTTCCTCATAACGAATTATTTGGGTGTATGTTTGAATCAAATCTTCGCCAATTGGAGCGAACAAAACACCTTCGTTCGGATCGAGTTGTTGTAATAATGTAGATATTCGATCTTCTTTTATAGCACCAGTTACAAGGATTTTTTGCCAAGGGTATCGTTCACGAAATCCTAATAAAGGATTTCTTACGATAACTTCAACTTTCTTAAGAAGATCAGCTTTTCTTAAGTTTTCTAAAGTAACCTTTGCTATCTTTGGATTTGCTTCTATTATTACAATTCTACCATTTGGAGCTAATTTATGAGCTAACGCGGCGATATATCCGCTCTTAGCTCCTAAAATAAGTAAATCGTCTTTATCATTCATTATTAATTCTTGTAACATGATCGAAATCATATGGGGCGCAGAGATCGTTCTAAGTGTATCTGGTCGCTCTTTATTGAAGTAAAATAGAACTGGGGCATCGTTGTAAATCCTAACTTGATCCTGTATTTCTTTTGGTATAAATTCTTTTAGAGGAACATCTAAAAATGCCTTAAATAGCCTAATATCTCTCAAATAGCCATTAAAATATAGCGTAAATAACAACTGTATTTTTGAACGAAATAATTTACGATTTTCCATTTTGCTGCAAAATATTGATAAATATTATAGTTATTATATCTATTTATATTAAAAGATTATAAAAAACTAATTGTGTCAAATCTGTTGGGATATTTAAGTTATGTTTATTTTAGACGCATCAAATTTTAAGGAAGCTAGGATAACTATATTTCTGATTTCTATAAATGTACTTTTGTACTTTTTTTTCTCTTTAGCTTTCGAGGATTTATTTTATCAATTGGTTCAAATTAATAGTAATATCTTTGTCGAACTTGAAATTTGGCGCCTTTTTACTTCAATGTTTTTGCATGGTGACGCTATGCACCTTTTCTCTAATATGATCGCACTCTTGCTTTTTGGAACTTATGTCGAACTCAATTTCTCTAAATTCGAATTCTTATTGATATACTTCATCTCAGGATTAATTGGAAATTTGTTTTCATTATTTTTGTTACCTTTTAATGTAATAAGCCTCGGTGCATCTGGTGCAATTTTCGGATTGATTGGAGCTACTTTATCGTTATTAATCGTGGAAAGGGACACTCCCCTCATAATTTTAGGCTTATTTTACGTGTTTTATTTCGTATTTTCCTCGTTTTCGCCTGGAATCAACTATTTTGCTCATATTTTTGGCTTATTAGGAGGTTTTTCAACCGGTTTTGCTTTTAAGAGGAAGAAAAAATCCTTTGAAACTTACTAAAATCATTTCTTTTTCTTTTTTTTGTTTCTCATAACTATTTCCATCGAAAAATCTCTAGGACAAATGTCGTTTAAAGGGCAAATCTCGCATTTGGGACGAATTGGTAAGCAAATTTCTTGTCCAAACCTCACAAATAATCGATTCACTCTAATCCATTGATCTCGAGGTATAATTCTCTTCAATTCTTCTTCGGTTTGCCCTGGTTTAGTTGTTTTTATCCAACCTAATCTATTAGGAATTCTATGAACATGAACATCCACCGGTATTGCTGGAATTTTAAAAGCGTATACTAATACACAATTAGCTGTTTTAGCGCCCACCCCGGGTAGAGAAACTAACTCTTCAAAGTCTTTTGGTACAATTCCTTGATAATCTTCTTTTATTATTCGAGAAACTTCTTTAATGCGAGCCGCTTTAACCTTATAAAAGCCAGATTTAAAAACTAACTTCTCTAAATCTTCTACGCTCGCTTCTGAGATTTCTTTTGGAGTTTTATATTTTGTAAATAAACTATTTGTAGCTTCTCTAGTATTTATATCTCTAGATCTTGCCGATAATATTGTAGATATTAAGATTTTAAATGGATCTTGTTTTTTTCTGGCTAACCCGTCAAGGTGAGCTTCTCCTTCTAAAGCTTGTTCAATTTGGTCTAAAATTTTGATGTGATTCATATTTTATCCAGATTAGCTCATCTTTTCGAAAACATAAATCTTTCTTTTTATTATTTGATTCTTTTTGGCATCGATTATAGCTCTAACTTGTCCTTTCTTAAATTGAAGCTTTCGATTCGATTTATTTACTATTCTGTTTAGATCTAACATTGGCACTAGTTTAAAGTTGTGCTTTCTAGCTATTTCTTCAATTTTTAATTGAACTTCCCCTCCATCAATCGTATTAAAGATCGGTAATACAATACATATTCTACGCATAGGTTTTAAAACTTTATAACCTTCTCTAAAAGTAGCTTCATAAATCGAGTTTAGTTTTGAATCAATAAGCTCTTTGGCTTCTGTGTAATAGGGTTTTTGTTTGTAAAAAGGTCCCAATTCTGGTTCCGTACATATCCCGTCAAAATATTCCTTGCTAAAAGAAGATGACAATTTCTTAACGTTTGCTTTTTTAACCCTTTCATTTAATAAAAGTGGAATTGGCTCCTCAAGCTCTTTTAAAAGCCAATTTAAATTACGCAAAGTATTCTTAACTTTGGTATCATCAATGTCAGAACCATAAATTTGAAAATCCTCTATTAAAGCAAATAAAAGAACAGTACCATTTCCCACAAATGGATCAAGAATTACTTTATTTTCTCTTTCTTCAAATAAATTTAAAAAATTTAACATTATAATAGCCAATTTTGGCGAAATACTGCTTTTGAACTCCTTAAATGGCCTTTCTTCGTCAATTTTTTTTTTAAAATTCGGATCGTCAGCCGTAAAAGTACGCGCGATATAAACTCCTTCTTCTGTAAAACCAAAGATTATTTCTGCACGATCTTTATTGAATAAGCCATATTTTATTAAGTGATGGGGGAAAATTGGATTTAAATTACCCGCTTTAATATTTTCTTCGGGGTATTTATAATATAACGATTTTTCAGCACCGTTCTCTTTTAACAAGCCCATAATGGATTTATTCAAAAAAGGTAGAAAATGTTTTACCAACACATCAGAATAATAATCATCATCAAATAAGTTTGGATAGATGGATACAGCGTAAAATAGACTTTCATTTTGTATTCTTGGGAATATTTTATTAAGCGTGGAGTTTATAACCTTCAAAATTCCCTTTCTAGTAAAGTCAATCTTTTTGAATTTCTCAACTACTTTCGGAAAACCGTCGTAGATAGTTTGTATATCGATAAAATCATATATCTCGCCGATTTTTTGGCATCCTCCAAGTATATATTGAATTTTCATCAAATCGTTTACATAATACCTGCTCTTTTGCAGCGATTCAAACTCAACTATCGCGATATTTGCCGAATAATCCGTGATTCGTCCTATAAATTGAGAATTCTTTAAAAGATTGTCTAGCTCTGCCAAAGACAGCTGCCAGTTCGAGCCTAACACAAAAAGAAATCTATTCAAAAAAAAACCTATTTATTAATTAAAAATGTTTTACTGTGATTTTGAAAAAGAAGCATGTTATTTTTATTTTTAGGTTGAGTTAAGATTAATCTTCGTCTAAAACGTATAGAATGATGTTTATTATGTCAGCCTTTCTTGCTGTTGAGGGAAGGTTAATCTCATGCTTTTTACAATAACTTTTCAATTCTTTCACGGTTAAAGTGTTAAGATCGTCTGGTAATTCTTCAGATAATACTTTTGGTGCGATTTTCTTAGTTTCTTCTGTCAATTCTTCCTCACCTGGCGCAAATGAGCGTTCAAATTTTTCTCCTGAAGCATTTTCAATTAAGCTTATGATATCTTCTAAATCTTCCTTCTTCCTTTTCGGTATCAAATCTATAACTTTTTCCTCTTCTTTTTCCTCTTCTTTTTCTTCTTTTACAGCTTCTTTATACTCTTGTTTTTTCTGATATCTTTCTTGTTGAATTTCTTTTAATTCCTTCATTATTGAATTATAATTATCTTTAAAATGTTTTAGACTAACATTAACTAAATCAGAAAAACTTTCCCACCTTTCTTCTTTAGCAATAGAATTTGCCCAATAAAACAAATCTTTTTGTAAATCGATAGTAACCACTTGTCCTTCGGAATTAACATCTAAAGTGAGCCATCTTAATATGTTTGCAATCAATATATCATTATCAAAAGCAGAAAACCCGTATTCTCTTCCAAGAGACGAAAATATAGATAATGTCCCAAAGGCGACGACTTTGCCTTTGTAGTAATTAACGGAAACAAGCAGGGGAATCTTAGGACTATCATCTTCAATCCATTTCTGTTCTTCAAATCTATTCCTCCAGCAGTTTAAACCGCCTCTTACTAATACCTCAACCTGTATATTTTTTTCGTCTTCTACAAAGCCTAAGGTTGCTAACGAACAGGCGCTTGATAAAACTATCTTTTTTATGTTTTCGGTGATATAATGTTGATTGAAATTTGTTAATAACGGTCTTTTTTGCAAATTAACGTAATTCACCGAGTCATTAACTTCATCTGTAGCGAATTCAAATCCAAATTTCCTCACCAATTCATTTATATTGGTTCTATTTAAATATTCTCCACCTCGGGAGCCAATAATAAGTAAACTTCCGCCAATTCTTACGTATTCCTCTAAAACATCTATTTCTTTCGGTGTTAAGTTAATGTTTTTAGGTATAGAGATAATAATTGCATCGTAAATACGTGCTTTCTCTAACGCGTAAAAACCAGCCTCGATCTTTCCTAATTTATAAGCAGATGAAAATAAGAACTGAGTGAAATCCGAATAACTAGAAGCTTCTAAAGTAAGCATACCACCATGACTATAGTCTAACCCAACCGCAATGTTTTTCATAAAAAATACTTCTTTGTAGTAATTTTAATAATTTTATTCTAAAATATAATAATTTCTACTTTTATATATTTTACAGTATAATTCTTACTTTTTTACTCACTCTAAGGGAATAATAAAACTATGTAATATTTCCATTTTATAAAATTGTAAAATGTTGATTTAGTTTAAAAAATAAAAGAAAAAAAAGTTAAATAAGGATTAGATTTTAACAATAATGTTTTTTCTTGCTAACAACATTGCGATTCCTGCTTCAATAACAATTGGTAAAACGCCAACCAGAATCATAGTGAGTATAGGGTTTGCTATAAGAAAATCTCTATAACCATCTGCTAAAAAACCAACATATTGATCGAATATAAATGCTATAATGAACAAAAGTAGCATATTTTTTCCCATTTCGGAAAGCACTGGGACTTTAAAATTCATTTTCTCAAACCCATAAAAAACTGCGATCAAGAATCCAGATGCAGCTATTGCTAACAAAGCAAGAGAGGTTGTGGCGTCGTGATGCTCTGCAAATTGAATCCAGTCAAAGCAATAAAATGCTATAATCGCAATTGTAGACACTGGAAGAATTCTTTTCTTAAATCCAACGTTAGGATCGCTAGGATCAAGTTTGTACCATTGAGAAAAGCAAGTACCTGCTATCGCAATGGCGGCGTGATTAAGAGCGTTCCACGGAAATATTAGAGGTCCATCGACTGGTCCATAATGGTTAAAACCCGGGAGAAAATATAATGTAGCGTGTAAAATTAGTATGCCCATACATAAATAGATTCTAACATCCGCTTTTTTTGGAATAAGAAATATGCTTAAATACGCTGCGAATGAGCCAATTGCCAGATTTGCGAGCGTTCCTTTGTATAGAACCTCATCCCAAGGAATAGAACCTTCAAGAAGCAAACCTCCAATTAAACCGTCAGCCAATAAGGCTAAGCCATATAGAACAGCAACCCTTATAATACCGTGTTTCCACGCCGCACCAATGCCTTTCTTATCTCTTCTACTGGAAAATGCGATAAAACCAACGTATCCTAATATAAACATGAATATTTGTTGGCCGATGTCTATAATAGTGATTATCGCTGAATATCCTTTATAATATTGAAAGCCATGGTTTAAAAGAGGAGGTCCTATTGGAGTAACACCACCTAATAAATCACCCGATAACGGCCAAGTTATTACAGAGACGATTAGTAAAACAATAATTAAGCCTCTGAATTGATCTAACCACTCATATCGCTTGTGTAATTGTTCCGTTCTTTCTGATTCATCTTCAATTTTTTCTTCAGACATTTTCAATCATTTTTTTCGATTTATATTATAAAATTAAAAAAAAATACTGTAATTATTAGTTTTGATCGATGCGAATTTAAAAATTTCGCTTTAGAAAAAAGAGAAGTTTATTATAAGATAGCGACGAATTAAAATTAATTTTATATATTTTATACATGTGAGCTAAATATGAAGAAAAGGGAGATTATTTCGTTATTTTTCTTTTTATCTTTAATCTTAATCATTTTAATGGACAGTGCTTTATTCCTTCCTAATGAAGTTTTAATTGCTGCAGATTTAGGTATAAATTTTTTTTTTATAGGGATCATCATTAGCGTCTATACCATCGTTAATGGAGTTTCGATACTATTGTTTGGTTATTTGACAGATTTAATACAAAGAAAGAAGATTTTAATTTTTGCGGGGATTTTATGGTCAATAACGGCGATACTGCACATATTTATAGAAGAATTTTGGCAATTAATCCTTGCTAGAATCGTTGCTGCTATTGCTGTAAGCGTAACAACTCCACTTGTAATTTCTTATTTAGCTGATATAATCTCATCGGATTCTCGTTCAAAATCTTTCGCCTTCTGGGGTTTAATATCAACTATTGGAAGTCTCGTTGCTGGAGCAATTGCTTTAGCGTTTAACGCGATTGACTATGGAGCGATAGAATCGTTAAGCATTCCTGATAAAATTGAATTTATTGCCATTACTTATCCCGAATTTTTATACACATGGCGGTTACCGTACTTTTTCCTGGGAATTATTGCGCTTATCTTTACTATACTGAATTTTTTTATTACCGTAGAACCTAAAAGAGCGGCAAAAGAGAAATCTTTAGAAAATGTTTTAACAGACGAAGACATGCGTTATTCATATAAAATTAAATTTTCAGATTTGAAGTTTATTTTTAAAAGAAAGTCAAACATCTTTTTAATGTTTAACTTTTTCGATGTTATTGCTTCCGGGCTATTAGTAGCTTACATTTTTCCTTATATTCAACTTGAAATTGGCGTAAATATTATTGATCTCAAGGTTATTATTTTATTATTGTTTGCGGTGGTGTTAGGATTAATCATTGGTCAGTTTGGGCTTGCCCATTGGGGAGATAAGAAAGTTCAAAATGGAGATCTCTCTGGTAGGGTGAAGGTAGCGGTAATTTGTTCAATTTTAAATCTACCATTTCTCTTATTTGCATTTGCGATGTCACCTAATGTAACGAGCTCAACTTTCTTTTTTGGTGCTTTATTAGTCAATGATGTCGTATTTTGGGTTTTATGGTTAATTTATTGCATGTTTATAGGTATTGGGCTTGCTTTTACAATGGGTATTGGACCTAACTGGTATAGTTCTCTTATTGACGTAAATTTTCCAGAAAATCGCGGCACCATGATTGCGGTGGGCTCCTTTATTGACACTATAGGGCGCGCATCAGGCGCCATTATTGGCGGCTTCGTGGTTACTATGACAGGTAGTTTTTCTGCTACAATTTTTTGGTCCACTCTGATATTTGGACTAATTTCAATTTGCTTTTGGGTTCCACTTTTCTTTACTGCTGAAAAAGATTATAAAGAAATAAATGAAATTATGAAAAAACGAGCAGTTATGTTAAGCGATCAAGAAGTAAGAGACGAATAAAAGCATCTTAATCTTTATATACTAAGATATCAACAACGATATGGTATAAATGTGGACCATAACTTTTTACAAATCTTTTTGATAATAGCTTGCATTTATAATTACTTGTTTCCGCAATTTCTTTAAATTCATTGAACAAACTTAGGTAATTTTCTTTCATAGCAACACCTTCATAATGAAAGGTTGTTCCACTCTCTTTTATTAAAGTTAAAGCCTCTTTAATAAAGTCTTTTGGAGCTGGAAAAACACCCATAATCACTCGGTCAGCTCTCACTCCAGATTTACTCAATTTAATAACCTCACTCTTACTATCACCGTTAATTGGGATAATTATATTATCGAGATGATTTATTTTGATATTTTCAGTTAAAAATTTAAAGGATTCAAGGTTGAGTTCTATACTATATATCATTTTTGGCTTCGAATGTTTCGCGATTGGCAAAGAGAAGTATCCAATACCCGCGAACATGTCAACAATTACTTCATTTTCTTTCACTAATGTTGCTAAAAATTTTCTTTCGTTCAGATTTCCCATACTAAACATTATCTTAGTAAAATCGAATCTATAGACAACTCCGTGTTCTTTATGTTCCACAATTGGATTATCTTCTCCCACTAAAAACACGACATTTTCTGGTGTTCTATATTTTCCTTTAATTTTGCCTGTGTTTAAATAAACGGATCTAGTACTCGGTAAAAGTTCCATATACTTTTTTGCAATAAGGATTTTTTTTTCCAGCAGCAAGGGATTTAATTTTATTATTATTACTCTACCTATAGTTTGGAAACCTCGAGGAAGAACTGATAATTCTTCATCGCTCAGTATCTCTCTTAACTTTTCCTTGAAGTTATCTTTAAATCCCATAAATGTTCAAAATTGTCAATCAATAAATTGAAACTAAAACCAAATCAAGTTAAATTATTATATTATAGTATGCATTTTTTGAAAGGTGCACTTCCTTTTAAGACTCTAACCGAAGTAAAGAGTCATTATTTATATATCTTATGTTACTGCTATTCTTTTTGGGGGTATAAGCATCCAATTTTGAGGGATTTTATTAAATAACGATGGTGCTCCTTTTCTTCCGATGTTAAAAGCACCGTTCACGTCTGAATGGATGTATTTATCGGAGATTTCTGAATAAAATTGGCCATAATGTTTATGTGAGACACCGTCTTTTCCTCGAATAATAGGGTTTCGAACTCCATCGTAATTTAAATGAAATTTAATTACTTCGTAGTCGAGAGCTGAACATTTAGAGGTATAACTCTCTTCCTGAACGATAATGTTAATTCCACAAAGCATAGCTTTATATTTAATAGATTCAATTATTTTATAAAATGGGAGCGCAATTCTTCTATTACTAAGTTCAAAAGCGAAGACTCCCCCATCTTCTTTAATTTAATCGTAAAAAAGTGGTTCTTTACGCGATCGGGTTCTACATCTTCTCCTAATAAATCGACTTGTTTCTTTGCCATAAAGTAAATGTTATTGTTTTGTTTTTTATATTTTATAAGCTTGTTTTCATTTAAATAGTTTCAAGAATCTAAAAGAGCTATATATATTTCAATAATAAGAATAGATAAAACCTCTTTTAATCTCCAGACAAAAGCTTATTTTTATTAAGAAATAATCTCTTAAAACAATATATCTAATAGAAAATTTTTCTATTATCTAAATATAAAATATGGTACTGAAAAATTAGTGAATAAAAAATGACAAGTTTAAATGATAAAGAATTTTTAGTCGACGAAAATAAAGTATGGTTTACTGGTGGTTACTGGCCTGAAGGCGTTCCAAAACAACTTAAAGACGTGGAAGGTATGGATATAACACCGCTGTGGAAGGGGTTTATCAAGTCTGCCGATGACTATGGAATATGGGATAGTGATATTTGTATATTTGCTTATGGTTCATACATGGAAAGAGTTAAACTAAGAAAATTATTTGAGTACGCAAAAAAATTTGGTACGTTCCTTTACGATACTTTAGGTATCAGAAAAGGAGATGTCGTAGCAATTGATCTTCCTAATTCTATAAATTTTGTTGTTGCCTATATGGGTTCTCAATATATTGGTGCAATTGTACAGGGTATCAATCCTACATATAAACCAATGGAGTTATTACATGCTCTAACTATGACGAAGGCAAAAGTTTTAGTACTAATGGATATGTTATATATCGCTGGACCTGCTACTATCCTTCCAAAAAGTAGCGTAAAGTATTTAATACCTTCGAATTTTGTAGATTTTTTCACTGCTGACGAGGAAACTATACAACAACTTGGAATT